>JAGGSM010000174.1 GCA_021159105.1 Candidatus Bipolaricaulota bacterium | reverse complement strand
AAGGACTAGGGGGATTATGGCAAAGAAGGCACTAATACTGAAGAGCAAGAAGGAGCCGAAGCACTCCACGAAGGCCTACAACAGGTGCAGCATATGCGGGCGTCCGCACGGCTACATCCGCGACTTCGGGATATGCCGGCTTTGCTTTCGCAAGCTTGCTCACACCGGGGAGATCCCCGGGATAAAGAAATCAAGTTGGTAGGTGTAGAAAGATGACAATGATTGCACATCCTATTGCCGACATGTTGACCAGGATACGGAATGCGAATGCGGTCTTTCATCCTGAAGTGTCGATGCCGCACTCGAAGATGAAGGAAGCGATTGCGCGTATCCTTCAGTCGGAAGGGTACATCAACGGCTACGAAGTGGTCGAACACGATCCGCAGCCTGAGCTTGTGCTCAAACTGAAGTATCAGGGTGAACGCAGCCGCGCCAAGCGGGCGATCACGACGATCAAACTGGTGAGCAAACCCAGCCGGCGGGTGTATGTATCGAAGGATTCGATTCCCCGGCCGTTGGGAGGGATGGGCCTGTGCATCATCTCCACCTCGCAGGGTGTACTCTCCGGACGTGAGGCGAGGGAGCGAGGGGCCGGTGGCGAGGTCCTTTGTGAAGTATTTTAAGGTGGTATGTCATGTCTAAGGTAGGGAAAGTTCCGGTCGCTATCCCCGATGGGGTGAAGGTTAACGTCTCCAAGGCGACGATCACTGTGTCGGGAAAGAATGGCCAGTTGGCACAGGATTTCCGTCCCGATCTGGTCAGCATCGTAGTCGATGGTGATGTTGCTACGGTGACGCGGAAAGAGGAAGGGAAGCAGTACCGCGCTTTCCAGGGCCTGTACCGTAGCCTGTTGGCGAACATGGTCCATGGGGTAGCAGAGAAGTGGGAGAAGTCGCTGTTGGTGAAGGGGCTTGGATACAGGGCGCGATTGCAGGGCAGCACGCTCATCCTCGACCTCGGTTACTCCAACCCCATGGAGTACGAGCTGCCGAAGGGAATAGAGGCGGAGCTTCCCAATCCCAACGAGATCATCATCCGAGGGATCGACAAACAGCAGGTAGGGCATACCGCTGCGAAGATTCGTGCGCTACGCAAGCCGAACGTGTACAGCGGCAAGGGGATCCGTTACAAGGACGAGGTTGTGCTGCACAAGGCGGGCAAGCTTGGCGGAGCCGCTGGGTAGGGAGAGTGAAGAAAGATGGCAATGTTTAATAGGAAAGCGGAGCGTGTGAAGCGCCACCTGCGCCTGCGGAAGAAGGTGCATGGAACGCAGGTGCGACCGCGGCTGTGTGTGACCAGAACCCTTCGCCACATATACGCGCAAGTGATCGATGATGATGCCGGGCGAACTCTCGTTGCGGCATCGACTCTGGATAAAGAGCTGCGCGGGAAGGTGAGCGGGAGCAACAAGGCGGCCGCCGAGCAGGTGGGCGAGCTCCTGGCAGCACGCGCGCTGGAGAAGAATATCGAGGCGGTCGTCTTCGACCGGGGAGGACACCCGTACCACGGAGTGATCGCTACCCTCGCCGAGGCGTGCCGTAAGGGAGGGCTGAGGTTTTGATCCCCACACGTCAGCGTCGTCGACCAGTCGACGAGTTTGAGAACGAGATAATTGACATCCGTCGGGTCAGCAAGGTGACCAAGGGTGGGCGAAACCTCAAGTTTCGCGTCACGATTGTGGTCGGAGATCGCAAGGGGCACGTCGGCGTGGGTCTTGGGAATACGACAGAGATCCCGCTCGCCATCCAACAGGCGGTCCGTGATGCCAAGAAGAACATGATCACTGTGAACATGGATGGGGGCACGATCCCGCATGAAGTGATCGGAAAGTTTAAGGCGGGGAACGTGCTGCTCAAGCCGGCGCATCCCGGGACAGGGATCATCGCCGGTGTGACCGTCGGTGCGATCTGCCGCTTGGCTGGGCTGAAGGATGTGTTGACCAAGTCACTGGGGACGACGAACCCTCTTACCTTGTCCAAGGCAGCGATTCAGGGATTGGGACAGCTGCGCAGCCGCGAAGAGGTTGAGAGGTTGCTCGGGCGCGTGGCAGTGGGAACAGAGGAGAGCAAGGATGAAGCTTAACGAACTGCACCCGACGAAGGGGAGCGTGCATTCCAAGAAGCGCGTCGGTCGGGGATACGGCTCTGGCCATGGTGGACACGAGAGCGGCCGCGGAAACGGTGGCCAGAACTCTCGCAGCGGTGGGGGGACCCGACCCGGTTACGAGGGCGGACAGACCCCTATCTGGATGCGCTTTCCAAAGCGCGGATTCCGCAACTTCACGCGGATCGATTACGCCTGGATCAACGTGGATACACTGGCCGAGCGCTTCGAGGCCGGCGAAGAGGTTACGCTGGAGACACTGCTCGAGAAGCGCCTGCTGAAAGGGCGCCCGAAACGGCTGAAGGTCCTGGGAAGGGGAGATCTGGATAAGGCCCTCACCGTGCGCGCACACAGGTTCACCGAGGAAGCGCGCAAGAAGATCGAGAGCGCCGGCGGAAAGGCAGAGGTGGTGTAGAGATGTGGGAGAAGCTCACTCACCTGTTTCGCGTCCCGGAGCTGCGCAAGCGTATCCTGTTCACCCTGGGGGCGATCATCATCTTTCGCCTCGGTACGCACATTCCTGTTCCAGGGGTGGATCCCGAGGCGTTGAAGAACTTCTTCGCCCAGCAAGGTGGCGGATTGTTCGATTTCCTGAACATGTTCACCGGTGGGGCGCTTAAGCGGTTCTCCCTGTTCGCCTTAGGAGTGATGCCCTACATCAATGCGTCGATTATATTCAGCCTGCTCACGGCTGTCGTGCCGAAGCTCAAGGAGATGCAGCAGCAGGGGCGTGAGGGGCAGCGCAAGATCACCATGTACACGCGTTGGTCGACCCTCGCTCTTGCCATCGTGCAGGCGGCCACGATGAGCATGCTGATCGTGAACGCTGGCATGGCGAGCGGCGGTGTCTGGTTCTACGTGATGTCCATCATCACCCTGACCACGGGCACGATCTACCTGATGTGGCTCGGTGAGCGAATGACGGAGAACGGGATCGGGAACGGTATCAGTATGATCATCATGATCGGTATCCTGGCTCGGTTCCCGGCCCAACTCGCCACTACCTACAATGACATCACCACGGGATCTGTGAGCCCGTTCTGGGGAATTGCGCTCATACTGTTGTTTGTCGTGGTGATCGGTGGGGTGACGATGATCCAGCAGGGGCAGAGGAAGATCGTGATCCAATACGCGAAGCGAACCTCAGGCCGGAGGGTGTACGGCGGGCACATGTCCCACCTGCCGATCCGCGTCAACCAGGGCGGGGTCATCCCGATCATCTTCGCTTCCGCGCTGTTGACCATCCCGTTGACCCTTACTCAGTTCATCCCCTCCCTCTCGTTCCTGACACCGTACGTGACAAATGGAAGCTACACCTACATCATTGCCTATGTATTATTGATCTTCTTCTTCACGTATTTCTACAGTTCGATCGTGTTCGATCCGAAGGATGTGGCGAAGAACGTGCGCGATTCAGGGGGGTTCATCCCTGGGGTCCGCCCGGGCAAGCCGACGGCTGACTACATCTCTGGCGTTCTTAACAGAATATTGCTGGTTGGTGCCGTTTTCCTAGCGGGGATCGCGGTCCTTCCTTACCTCTTTGCCTGGGTAAGCGGAATCCGCGGAATGTACCTGATCGGTGGGACGTCGCTCTTGATCGTAGTCGGTGTCGGTCTGGACACGATCATGCAGATCGAGGCTCACCTGGTGATGCGTCACTACGAGAGCCTGACTAAGTCTGGTGGTTTGCTTGGAAGGAGGAAGGGATGATGAAGAACAAGATCATCCTCCTCGGTCCTCCAGGAGCCGGCAAGGGGACGCAGGCAAAGCTGCTCGCCGCGAAGAACGGTCTTGCCCACCTATCGACGGGGGACATCCTGCGGGATGAGGTGGCGCGCGGTACCGATCTTGGCAAGAAGGCGAAGGAGTACATGGACCGGGGGGACCTGGTTCCCGATCAGCTGATCATCGACATGATCAGGGGGCGGCTCGATGAGAGTGCCGGCTTCATCCTCGATGGCTTTCCGCGGACCGTCACCCAGGCGGAAGCACTGGAGAAGATCGTGGCGATGGATATCGCCATCAACATCGCTCTCTCCCGTGAAGACGTGATAAAGCGCCTCTCTTCGCGGCGCGTCTGTCGTAAGTGCGGAAAGATCTACAACCTGCTCTACAATCCGCCCGCGGTGGATGGTGTGTGCGACGAGTGTGGAGGCGAGTTGTACCAGCGGGACGACGACAAGCGCGAAGTGATCGAGAACCGCTACGATGTCTACGAGCAGGCGACTGCACCGCTCATCGGCTTCTACAAGGAGCGGGGGCTGTTGGTCGACGTTGATGGATCGAAAGGGACGGAAGAAGTGACGGAGCAGATTGCCGCGGCGCTAGTCAGTTAATGATCACCATAAAATCAAAACCACAGATCGACAAGATGCGCGAGAACGGGAGGCTGCTCGCCTCCTGTTTGCACGAGGTGTGTGATCACGTTGCCGCCGGTGTCGATACGTTGAGCTTGGATCGGCTGGCCGAGGCGCTGATCAGGAAGGAAGGGGCGATCCCGGCGTTCAAGGGATACAACGGCTTTCCCGCTACGATATGCGCTTCGATCAACGAGGAGGTCGTTCATGGCATCCCGTCCAAGAGGCGCATCCTGAGCGAAGGGGACATCCTCTCCATCGACATAGGCCTGGTGAAGGATGGGTTCTACAGCGACATGGCAACGACCGTGCCTGTGGGGGAGATCAGCCAACAGGCGCAGCACCTGCTGCAGGTGACGAAGGACAGCTTGTGGCAGGGGCTGGAACAGGTTAGAATTGGTAATCGTTTGTCCGACGTATCGCACGCCATCGGCTCCTTTGTTGAGAGTGCGGGGTTCTATGTCGTGACGGAATACGTTGGACACGGGATCGGGAGGGAGCTTCACGAGGATCCCCAGATCCCAAACTTTGGCCCGCCAGGTCGCGGCCCGCGGCTGCGGTCGGGGATGGTCTTTGCCATCGAACCGATGGTAAAGGTTGATCCGGAACCGACCAGGGTTCTCGACGACGGCTGGACTGTTGTTACAGCGACTGGAGGGTTGGCGGCACACTTTGAACATACAGTTGCCCTAACGGATACAGGGTTGGAGATCTTGACCCTAGGAGGTGAAGAGAGGCGTAGTGGCTAAACCAAAGACAGGCAGGCGTGACCAGAAGAGAACAGCGGCCTCCACGCTCGGACAGAGCAAGGATGTTATTCGTCAGCGGGGAGAAGTGATAGAGAGCCTCCCAAGCTCGATGTTTCGGGTGCAGCTTACGAATGGGCACGTTGTTCTGTGTCACATTTCCGGCAAGATCCGCAAGCACTACATCCGCATATTGACTGGAGATCATGTGGTCGTGGAGTTCTCGCCGTATGACCTGACAAAGGGACGCATAGTGTACAGGGAGAGCTAGTCACAGCGCTTACTTAATCATGAAAGTACGAAGCTCAGTTAAGAAAATGTGTGCGAAGTGTAAGGTCATTCGGCGCAATGGTCGTGTTATGATCATTTGCAAGAATCCCAAGCATAAGCAACGACAAGGCTAGGGGGAGTAAGCTATGGCGCGAATTGCCGGGGTTAATCTGCCCAATGACAAGAGAATAGAGATTGGCCTGAGGTACATCTACGGTATTGGGCCGACGCGGGCTGCCGAGATCATAGAGAAGACGGGGATATCCGCGGATGTGCGCGTGAAGGACCTCACCGAACAAGAGGTCGCTGCCCTGAGGCGCGAGGTGGAGGAATTCGTCGTGGAGGGGGACCTGCGCAGGCGGGTCTTCTCCAGCATCCAGCGTCTGAAGGATATCAACGCGTACCGTGGGATCCGGCATAAGAGGCGCCTTCCAGTGCGAGGGCAGCGTACGAAGTCTAACGCCCGCACCTGGAAGGGTCCGCGGCCGGCCAAGGCAGGAAAGAAGAGGTAGGAATGGCGAAGAATATCAAACTCGATCAGGCGATAGTCCACATTCACGCAACGTACAATAACACGATTATTACCGTCTGCGACAAGAATGACAATCCCGTCACCTGGAAGAGCCCAGGGATGGTCGGATACAAGGGCTCGCGCAAGGGGACGCCGTTTGCTGCGCAGGTCGCTGCCGAGTCCCTCGTGCGCGAGATGAAGGACTATGGAATTCGTTCGGTTAGCATTGCTGTTAAGGGAACGGGATCTGGCCGGCAGTCCGTGGTGCAGACGATCAAGGGATCGGGCATTCGGGTGGAAGAGGTGAAGAACGTCACACCGGTTTCTCACAGCAGCAATAAAGGGAGACGATAATGGGAAGAGACACCGGACCAAAGTGTAAGAAATGTCGTAGAGAGGGAGAGAAGCTTTTCCTCAAGGGAGAGCGCTGCTACACGCAGAGCTGCCCCATGTCGAGGCGCAGTTCACCTCCGGGGGAGCGAGCCAAGAAACATCGCCCGCGCCGGAGCCAGTATCAGCTCCATCTGCGTGAGAAGCAGAAGACGCGTCGCATATACGGGGTTCGCGAGAAGCAGTTCCGCAACTATGTCGACTGGGCGAAGCGCCAGAAGGGAGTGACCGGCGAGGCCCTCCTTACACTACTCGAGCGTCGTTTCGACAACGTCGTCTATCGAGCTGGATTCGCTTCATCCCGCGACCAAGCACGTCAGTTGATCACCCACGGGCACTTCGAGGTGAACGGGCGTGCGACCAACGTGCCATCGCTGCTGCTGAAAGAGGGAGACACGGTCAGCGTCAAGGAAGGGAGGCGCCCGCGAGTGAAGGCGATCCTGGAATCGAACAAGAGCCGTGAGGCTCCAAGCTGGCTGGAGAGGAACGTTGATGCAATGAAGTTCCAGACGATCGCTCCTCCGAACCTGGAGGAGACGGGGTACACGATCGCTGCGAACTTGATCGTCGAGTTCTACTCCCGTTAGGAGGTGGGCATGAACGAGTTAGTCTTCCCTGATGAGATACAGATTGAGGAACTGCGCGACGACTACGGCCGCATCGTGATCGAGCCGCTCGAGCGTGGGTTCGGATCTACACTGGGGAACAGCCTCCGCCGTACGCTCCTCTCTTCGATCCCTGGGGCTGCTGTTGTGCGGGTCAATGTCGCAGGCAAGCATCACGAGTACGACACGATAGAGGGCGTCAAAGAGGACGTACTGGAGATCATCCTCAACCTGAAGGGACTGGCTCTGCGGCTGGTCGGAGATGACGTGAAGCGCCTGATGCTGGAGAAACATGGGCCGTGTGAGGTGACGGCGGCGGACATCGAGGTCCCTCCCGGCGTGAAGGTGATCAACCCGGAGCTGCACATCGCGACGCTGAACGAGAAGGGAGAGCTGGAGATAGAACTAGAGGTGGAGACGGGATACGGGTACAAGCAGGCGGAGATGAACCGGCTTGATGATTCGCCGCTTGCAGTGATCCCGATCGACGCCGATTTCTCGCCCGTCTCCAAGGTGAACTTCACCGTCGATGACACACGCGTCGGTGGCAAGACGGGGTACGAACGCCTGACACTTGAGCTGACCACGGACGGTGGGATAAAGCCGGAGGAAGCCCTATCGGAAGCTTCGCTCATCCTCAAGCGGCACCTTGAGCTCTTCCAGGGATTCGCTGAGCATCCCTACGGCCTCGCCCCTGAGGGTGGGCAGGAGGAGGAAGAGAGCGCTCTGGAGGTCCCGCTGGCTGAGCTTGAAATCGATCAACGGGCGTGCAATCTGTTGCAGGAAGCGGAGATTACCACGCTCGGTGAATTGCTGGCACGGCCGAGAGAGGAGCTTCTCGACATCCATGGCTTTGGAGGAAAGACCTTGAGCAAGGTGGAGGATCGCTTGAAGGAACTGGGGTATTCGCTCAAGGACGAAGGAGAGATCTGAGATGAGACATAGATGGGATAAGGATAAGATGGGGATGAAGCACCAGCACCGAAAGCGCGTGCTGGCTAGCATTGCTACCGGTCTTATCATGCATGACAAGGTGGACACGACGCTCGAACGAGCGAAGGCGGGGCAGCGCTACACGGAGCGGCTGATCACCCTGGCACGGCGCGGTGACCTGCACGCGCGCAGGATCGTCTTCTCCCGGCTGCAGGATAAACAGGCGGTGGACAAGCTCTTCTCCGAGATCGGAGAGAAGTATAAGGACCGCAACGGCGGCTACACGCGCGTGGTGAAGCTCGGTCCGCGGCAGGGGGATGGAGCTGAGCTGGCAAGATTGATGTTCGTCTAGATTGAAGTGATATTTGCTGTTGTAAGGTCCCGCGGATGCGGGGCCTTTCTTTTTCTTGATGGCGCTAACTTTGCTGCCTACAGCTTCCCTCGCTCCAGCTTCTTTGATAGCCGGGAGATCATGTCATCTGTCATCGAACGCAAGTCGTAGGATGCCCTCCAATCCCACTCCTCTCGCGCTGCGCTGTCGTCGATTGAGTGTGGCCAAGAGTCAGCGATATCCTGGCGCTTGTCCGGCTTGAACTCGCACGTGAAATCGGGGAGGTGCTTCCTGATCTCCTCGGCCAGCTCACCGGCGGAGAAGCTCATCCCCGCCAGGTTGAAGTCGCAGTGGTGGGTTAGGCGCGTGCCATCTGCCTCCATCAGGTCCATTGTTGCCTTGATGCAGTCTGGCATGTACATCATTGGCAGGACCGTATCCTCCCGCACAAAACAGGTGTAGTGCCCCTCCTGCAGTGCCTTGTAGAAGATCTCCACCGCGTAGTCGGTCGTCCCCCCGCCGGGAAGGGTCTCACTTGAGATGATCCCCGGATAGCGCACGCCGCGCACGTCCAGTCCGAAGCGGTGAACGTAGTACTCCCCGAGCAGCTCGCCCGCCACCTTGGTCACACCGTAGATCGTCGTTGGCCGCAGCGGTGGGGCCTGGGGAGCGGGGTCTGGCGGCGTCTCCGGCCCGAAGACGGCGATGGAGCTGGGGGAGAAGACCCGCAGGAGGTTGTGTTCGCGCGCTACCTCAAGGACGTTTAGAAGACCGGTCATGTTCACTCGCCACGCCAGTTGTGGCTTCTCCTCCCCGACTGCCGAGAGGATCGCCGCCATGTGAAAGATCGTGTCCACCCTGTACTCGATGACTGCAGCCTCGATCTGCTCCCTTTGCGTGACATCCACGTGCTCGAACGGGCCGCCTTCCATGAGCTTGGCGCTCCTATTTTCGCGGATATCGGCGGCGACCACATTTTGCGCCCCGTACCTCTCACGCAGCGCTGCGGTCAGCTCCGAACCGATCTGTCCGGCCGCGCCGGTGACAAGAATCCTCTGCATCCTCTCTGGCAAGGCATCTCCTCTCATCTCTTGGGTGGTGTATTGTACGATATCGCGGACAGTGTCAGCAATGGTAGAGGAGACAAGACGCGAGGAAGCTGCAGCTGAAGCTGCAGCGGTGAGGCCGGCTGGCGCTACGCAGTCTGATGAGGCGATCTCAGTTGCAGGATTGATCTCAGGACAAGGTTTTTCTCTCTTTCTACCAGGAGAGGGACATCCCGATCTTCCAGGCGGAGAAGCCGGTCGTATCGATCACGATGTGGCTTGACACCGAGAACGTGGAACCAAAGGAGATCTCCGCTCCCATGTCCGTGCGTCCCCAATCGAACAGGAGTCCGGTTGAGGAGCAGGAGAAGAACGTGTCGACGGAGAACGTGTAGATTCCTCCCATCCCCGGAGTCTTTACCTCAAGAGAGGCGATCTCCCAGTAGTCCTGCGAGTAGTAGAGGTGCGCATTGGCAATGGCGTCCGTCTTCAGTTCGACTATGGAGCCATAGCCAGGGGTGGTGATAACGTAGTCGGTCGTGTTTAGGTTGGAGATGCTGCGGAAGGTCGTTCCAGCGTAAGTGGCGCTGAACTCGATGCCGTAGATCTCGATCCCCGTTATCTGCCCGCCGTTACCCAACAGATCGGTGTACACCTTGAGGCACCCGAAGTCCGTCTCAAGGGAAGGGGTGAACGTGTGACTGGCGGTCTGCAGTGAGAAGACGTAGTCGAGCGTTATGTTGAGAGGTGAGTTGAACAGGTGCAGGAACGATAGCTCTATCTCCTGACTCTCGAAGCCCGTCTTGCCGAACGTGGTGATCGACGTGATATCGATGCACCCGAAGGCCATCGCCTTGAACGTCAGTTCCTCCCCTGAAAAGCAGATCTCTCCGGAGTCTATCGTTGGATCCGTCTTGTAGGTCTTGGTCAGAAAGGCCGATGTGGCACCGGAGCCTGTCTGCGTGAAGCTGATTCCGCTCAGGTCTGCTCCGATGAACGTGGCGCTCTCGAATGAAGCGTCTCCCCCGAGCATCTCCGCGTATATGTCGGCGACATACCCGTAGTTCGGCCCGCCGGAAACTGTGGGACCGATCATCGCTGAGTACAAGCTGAGAACAACCGGGTAGAAGCTGAGCTTCAGCACCCCTTGCGCGTACAGGAACGATCCCGATTGGGGCTGAAAAAGCATCACTGCATCGAAGTCGATGAACGCCAGGTTTGCTGAGAGGCCGAACTCCTGCCACAGCCAGCCGTCGAGCACGAAGTCTGAGCTGCTCGATAGCTCAACGAACCCGATATGGAGCCCTACGTCAAGCGTCGACTTGAAGGTAGAGAAGGGCATCGTCTGCAGAGGGGCGAGGCCGATCTCTGCGGTCCATGTTCCGGTGAACGGGCCTGCGGCCAGAGATACTGTGGCCCCCAGCAACATGAACGCGATTGCTACGGTGATAATGCGGTAAGTCACGTTTGCTCCCTTCCTGTCTGACTGCTAAGTGTCTCTGGCATCTGTTCGTTATAGACTCCTGTTCGTAGTACCTTGACCCTACCTTGCAAAGAGCTCATCCTCTATGCTCTGCGACCAGCGAGCAGGGGAAACCGATCACCCGCGTTGGTGCGCCATGAGCGGTCGGTGTTTACTAACGGGGCGATCTGTGGTAGACTAGCCAATCATGAGACGATTTGTGTTGCTCGCCCACAAAGCACCGGTGGCGCCTGATTTTACGCTGAACGACCTGCCGGGGAGCGCTGGGAGGATCGATGTCCTCTGCCGTGCGATCGGTGCGGCCTTCTTTCTGTCGCACGATCTGCGCAGGGACGTCGAGGTGGACATCCTGCTGCAGGACCAGGTTCAGATCCGGCTGGTAGGGGAGAAGCTGAAGCGGCTCAATCCGGATGAGCGCTCCACCGCGGCTCTCATCAAGCATGCCTTGGAGAAGCTTGTCGGCGAAGAGGAGGAGGTGCAGAGCACCCCCGGGATATTCGTCTCGCGTCGCACCCTTCCGGAGATGGTCGATCGGTTGTACCAGCTGGGAGCACATCCAGTGGTTCTGCACGAGGAGGGCTCGCCATTTGAGGCGGCATCGATTCCAGATGATCCGGCCTTCTTCCTGTCCGATCACCAGGACTTCTCACCGACCGACGAAGAGGCTCTCGCCGATCTGCCGCGGGTTTCACTTGGGAGTACCCCGCTGCACACGAGCCAGTGCATCACCATCGTTCACTACCTCCTAGATCGGCAGCGCGAGGATGAGGGGGATCTGGTGATGTGTCACAAGGTGTGGGAGGAAAGCAAGGCACACCTGATCAAGGGGCTGCTGGAGGACTTCGGCATCCCCGCCAACCTGGTCAGGCACGTTCCCCCCTCAGTCCTCCCGATTACGGTGGATGGCCTGAGCGAGGTTCGGATCATGGTCCGCCCGCGCGACCTGCAACGAGCTCGCGAGATCATCTCGGACTACTTCGAGCCACCGATCGATGAATAGCGGGCGATGAGATCGCAGCACTCAGCCAGCACAGCAGGCTGAGTGCTCTCTCATCACCCGTCACTCACTGATGAGATCACCCTCCGCAGCTGTTGCAGCCGCCGATGGTGATGTTCCTGGTGATAGAGTTTGCCTTCCCATCGTCGTCGATTACGGTCAGGCGCACGGTGTATGTCCCAGCGAGGTCGTAGATGTGATCCACGACATCTCCTGTTCCTGTCGTTCCATCCCCGAACGTCCACTGCCAATCCACGATGTAACCGTCCTCGTCGCTCGATTCGCTCGCGTCGAATGTGGTCACCGTCCTTCGCTGGGGGATGTACGGGCTCACTGTGAACTGCGGGTGGGGAGCGTGATTCATCACTTGGACACTGTGCGTCGTGCTTCCGACGGCCCCGCTCGAATCGGTCACCGTGAGCTTCACTGCGTACGTCCCTTTGTCGATGAATGTGTGATCAACCGAGGCTCCGGTGTCGGTGCTCCCATCGCCGAAGTCCCACGCGTAGGAGACGATCGCTCCGTTTGGGCTGTTCGAAGCGCTCCCGTCAAATTGCACGGCAAGTGGGGGATAACCAAACTGTGGATCTGCTGTAAACCGTGCATGCGGGCTGCTGAACAGGAAGCACCCCCCGAGCATCAACACGGAAGCGATCAGCACAGATGCCAGGGCTACTCGCGCGATAACTCTTCTATCGATCCTCATCTTCCCCCTCTCGTCCCTTCTTCTCGCTCTTCTTGCTGCCTTGCTTTCCAGCATCCTCTTTTCCCTTGTTGGCCTCACCGTCCTTCTCTGACTCGGACTCCTCTTTGAGTGCCTCGCGGATCTCATCGAGTCGCGCTGCGACGCGGCCAAAGACGGTCCCCTCGGGGAACGATCCATCCTCCTGTTTCTCGCCGGCAGGGACGCCGGTGAGGATCTCGATCCCCTCTTCCACTCTTCCCACTGGGTAGATGTGGAACTTCCCTTCCTCGACGGCCTCCACTACCTCCTCGGAGAGCATGAGGTTATCCAGGTTCTGCTGTGGGATGAGCACGCCCTGCTCTCCGGTCAACCCCTTGGCCTGACAGACCTTGAAGAAACCCTCGATCTTCTCGTTCACCCCGCCGATCGGCTGTATCTCCCCCTTCTGGTTGACCGATCCGGTGATGGCGATCCCCTGCTTGATCGGTAGATTGGACAGACTGGAGAGGAGGGCGTACAGCTCGGTGCTGGAAG
>JAGGSM010000041.1 GCA_021159105.1 Candidatus Bipolaricaulota bacterium | reverse complement strand
AGATCCTGGAGGAGCGGGGCTGGCCTGAGGATTACATCCGGGCGATCATGTCGCACGGTTGGGGGCTGGTCACGGACGTGGAGCCGCAGCACGAGATGGAGAAGGTCCTGTACACGATAGACGAGCTGACCGGACTGGTGACCGCCGCCGCCCTGGTCCGCCCGTCTAAGAGCGTCCTCGATATGAAGGTGAAGTCCGTCAGTAAGAAGTGGAAGGACAAGAGCTTCGCCGCAGGCGTAAACCGCGACGTCGTTACGAAAGGGGCGCAGATGCTGGGGATGGAGCTGAAGGACCTGTTCGAGGACGTGATCATGGGGATGCGCGAAGTGGCCTCCGAGATCGGTCTTGCCGGCAGCGGCATTGATGACGCATAATGGGTGATCGATAAAGTTATTAGGGGGAATGGTGATGAACGAACGCAGCTACGAGCAGGGGCGGTGGTCCCTTTCCGACCTAATTCCAGACGCCGACCGTCCTGAGGAGATCGGCAGGGATTACCTCGAACAGCTTGAGCGCGCGGTCAGCGGACTCGAAGGGAAGAGGGCCGTCCTCACTCCGCAGATCAGCGCTGACGACTTCAGCGGGATCCTCGGCACGGTGGAGGAGATCGGCTCGCTCGTGCGACGCTTGGGAGCCTACGCCCAGCTCTGGTTCGCCGAGAACACAACGAATCAGAACGCTCTCTCCTTCCGCGGCCGCGTGGAGAGCGTCCTCGCCGACGCGCACAACCGCACGCTCTTCTTCGAGCTGTGGTGGAAGGGACTGGACGATTCCGCCGCCGAGCGGCTCATCGCCATGAGCGGAGACCTCGCTTATTACCTGCGTTCCCTGCGCCGTTACAAGCCATATACCCTCTCAGAATCGGTGGAGCAGGTGATCAACATCAAGGATATAAACGGTACGGAGGCGCTGGTCACCCTGTACGAGATGTTGACGAGCAAGTTCACCTTCAATATCGAGGTCGACGGTGAGAAGAAGTCCCTCACCCGCTCGCAGTTGATGACCTACGCCCGCGATCCCCGCCCGGAGCTGCGCGAGGCCGCGTACAAAGAGATGTACCGCGTCTACGGCGAGAACAGCACCGTCCTCGGGCAGATCTACCAGCACATCGTGCGCGACTGGGCCGAGGAGCAGGTGGGGCTGCGCGGTTTCGCCTCCCCGATAGCCTCGCGCAACCTGAGAAACGACGTCCCTGATGAGGCAGTCGACGTCCTCCTCGATGTCTGCCGCGACAACGTGGACATGTTCCAGGATTACTTCCGCATGAAGGCGGGTTGGCTGGGGATGGAGAAGCTGCGGCGCTACGACATCTACGCGCCGCTCGGCTCATCGGAGAGGGCCTATCCGTTCGACGAGGCGGTGAAGACCGTCTTCTCCAGCCTGAACGCGTTCTCCCCGAGGCTGGCGGAGCAGGCCGAGCGCGTCCTCGACGAGGGGCACCTCGATTCGGAAGTGCGCGACGGCAAGTACGGAGGCGCCTTCTGCTACGGTGTCCTACCCGGAATCACCCCGTGGGTGCTGACGAACTACAACGGCAAGGTCGACGACGTCTCCACCGAGCTGGGGCACGCCGTGCACGCGCTGATGGCCGCCGATCACTCGCCTTTGACGTTCCATTCATCGCTCCCGCTGGCGGAGACGGCGTCCGTCTTTTCCGAGATACTCCTCCTTGAGCATCAGCTCACGAGCGAATCCGATCCCGCACTGAAGCGGGAGATGCTGGCGCGGTTCGTCGACGGTACCTACGCCACCGTCATCAGGCAGGCCTACTTTGTGTTGTTCGAGCGGGAGGCGCATGACCTGATCAAGGCCGGGGCGACGAGCGATCAGCTCTCCGAGCGCTATCTGGCGAACCTGAACGAGCAGTTCGGCGACGCCGTCGAGGTGAGCGACGAGTTCCGTCACGAGTGGGTATCGATCCCTCACATATACAGCACCCCATTCTACTGCTACGCCTACAGCTTCGGCCAGCTCCTCGTGCTCGCTCTGTACAAGCGCTACAAGGAGGAGGGGAGGGAGTTCGTCCCCAAGTTCCTCAAGATCCTCGCCTACGGCGGATCGAAGAGCCCGCAGGAGATCCTCTCCGAGGCAGGGATCGACATCACGTCATCCGCTTTCTGGCGCGGCGGTTTCGATGTCCTGCAGGGGATGATCGACGAGCTGAAGGGACTGCCTGCGTAGATCAATCGATGCGGATGTCGGCGATCGTCGCGTCGGTAGCCGTGATCAGATCGGCGGTCTTCAGTTTAAGCAGCGTCCCGCGCGCGCCGGCATTGATCACCAGCTCAGGGTGTGAGGCGGCCGCGCGGTCAAGGAAGACGGGGAGCCGTCTCTTCGCGCCCAACGGGCTGATCCCTCCCACCAGGTAGGCGGTGATGCGTTGCGCGTCATGCGGGCTGGCCGGTGAGACGCGTTTGTGTCCGCTCGCTCGCGCCAGCTTCTTCTCGCTCACGCTCCCGTCGGCGCTCATCAGGGCGAACAGGAACGAGCCGTCGTCGGCGCGGAAGACGAGGCTCTTGATCACGATCTCAGGCGGTAGATCGAGGACCTCAGCGGCGTACCTAGCCCCTTTTACCTCGTGACGATAGGTGAGGACTTCGTACGGGAGGGCGCGATTGTTGATATATTCTATCCCGCGGGTGGTCATCGGATCGTCCTTTTCACTCTCGAACCATTTAGCCCTTCCTAGCTTCGCAGTATGCGCTGAGCCGCGCTCACCCCTGCTCCCAGTTCAAACTGGTAGCCACATTTCTCAAGTCCGGCCTCGATGGCGCCGATCGTTGCCAGTAGATTGCCCGCAGTCTCCGCTCCCATGTGCCCGATGCGAAAATACCGATCCTTGATGTCTGGATGTAGCCCGCCAGCCAAGGTCACACCAGCAGCCTTGACCTTGGGAAGAAACTCTGATCCAGTAATGCCGCTCGGGTAGTAAGGAGCGGTGAGTGTCGCTGCTGCATGTCTCGAATCGGTCGGTACTTGCTTCAGTCCCAATACCCGCAGTGCTTCCTGGAACGCTCTTTTGAATCGCTGGTGCCGCGCGAAGCGCGCTTCCATCCCTTCACCTAGAATTCTCTCGAGGCTGACGTTGAGGGCGCAGATGAGGTTCACCGGAGGGGTGGCGAAGTAGCTTGCCTTCCGCGCCTCGTAGGCACTCATGATCGGAAGCCAGTTTTTCCAATCGGCGTAGTAGTTGCCCACCGGTGTCTTTCTCCTACGCCACGCTTCGATCGCGCGTGGACTGGCGACCAGCAGGGCCAGCCCTGGCGGGACACCGATCGCCTTCTGCGAGGCGGTGAGTGCCACATCGATCCCCCATTCTTCCTGGCGCAGTTCTTCACCGGCTACGGAGCAGACTCCGTCGAGCACTGTCAGTGTATCGTACTTGCTCGCGATAGCTCCCAGGGATTTTGCATCCGTGCGAACCCCGGTCGATGTGTCCACGTGGGTGATGGTCATCAGTTTGTACTGATGTTTTGCCAACGCTTCTTCTACTTGCTGCAGAGGAATCGTTTCTCCGAGCGGCGCTCGCAGCAGCTTCACTTCGGCCCGGTAGCGGCGCAGGAGATCCGCGTAGCGATCTCCGAAGACGCCGGTACTGAGGACGAGCGCCTTGTCGCCCGGCTCGATCAGGTTGACAACGGCCATCTCCAGGGCGAGCATCCCGGAGCCAGCGACGACGAACGGTTGTCCAGAGGGACAGAGCCACACTTTTCTCATTCTCTCGAGTGCCTGGCCGAATACCTCGATGAATTCCGGCGCGACGTGACTGGACGTGGGGGCACCGAGCGCCTGCAGCACCTCTGGCTCAAACTCGATCGGCCCAGGGATCATCAACAATGTGCGATCCTTCATGTCATCCTCCTTTCCATCACCTGTCTTCGTGCAAGATCCCAGCCATGGTCAGGATTGCGCGCAGTTCCCCCTTTGTCTCAGTTGACAGCGGGAGAAGCGGTCGTCTCGCCGGGCCACCGTACATCCCGAGCATATCCAGCGCTGCCTTGAGCGCCGGGACTCCCCACCTGCGAGTGACAGCGACATTCGCTGGGATCATCCGCAGCTGTACCTGGCGCGCCTGCTCCAGATCACCATCGAGGAAGGCCTGCCTGATCAACAGGCATTGCGCCGGTGCGATGTTGGCAAGAGCGAGTACCCCTCCGACCGCTCCCACGGACAGGGCCGGGAGGAGAAAGCTCGCCGAGCCGGCCAACACCTGAAAGTCGGGGCCGGTCAGGCGGCAGATCTCCGCCAGTTTGGTCACGTTCCCTCCAGAGTCTTTAATGCCGATTATGTTCTCGTGTTCGCCGAGCTCTGCCACGGTATGCGCATCGAGATCGATCCCGGTGCACGCTGGGATGTTGTAGATGATGATTGGAATCGGTGACGCCTCAGCGACCGCGTGAAAGTGTTCGCGTAGGACATCCCTTGTCATCAGCCCACGGTAGTACGAAGGGGTGACCACCAGGGCTGCATCCGCTCCGATCGCGGCGGCACTCGCTGTCAGTTCGATTGTCGCTTGCGTCGATTGACAGCCAGTACCGGCGATCATCAGCCTGTCCTCAGGGATGGCAGCGCGGGCTGTTCGCAGTACGAGCAGCCTCTCCTCTTCGTCCATCAGAACAAGCTCGCCGTTGGAGCCGAGGACAACGTAACCACGCAACTTGTACTCGTTCCACCGATGCAGGTTCTCAGTGAGCTTCTCCTCTGCAACCTGTCCATCGCAATCAAAGGGTGTTGGAATGGGAGGATAGATTCCGGCTAGGTCCACCTCTTTTCGCAATGCCTGCCTCCTAGGTATCTCAGGATCGCCGCAGCGGGTCACGACTCTTCGTCACTGGGCAATCCCACTTGGGTTTATCCGCCAGATTTTCCTTCCCGCTTCGACTGGTCTCCCCAGTTCAACTTCTCCTGTAACACGTGAAAGAAGGAAGGGGCGCTCGCCATTCGGATGAGGCGCGTCGGTGTATCGGCGCGCTTGATCGTCAGCTTCGAGTCCGGCGGGAGGTCGAAGGCCATGTCGCCGTCGGCGTAGATGCTCACATTCGTGTGTGGGCGCACTAGGAGGACCTCTTCAGCCGGGAAGATGACTGGCAGTATCCCCAGCTTGTGCACCGCCAGCGGGCTGGCGAGGATGCACGCCGCTGGGGGCACGATCACCGGCCCGCCTGCAGAGAGGTTGTACGCCGTCGCTCCCGTCGCCGTGGATAGGATCAGACCGTCGCCGGGGTAGCTTGCCACCACCCCGTCGCTCCATAACAGCTCCAGCTCGCAGAAGCGAAGCGCCGATGTACCGGTGATGACGACGTCGTTCAACACGGTCCCGCTTCCAGCAGGAGACGAATAGGCCAGGCGCATCCTCTCCTCGATGGTGAACGAGTCGTGAAGCACCCCCTCCAGTGCGGAGGTGAGTGACGGCGCCTTCACCTGCGTGAGGAATCCGAGGCTCCCAAGGTTCGCCCCCAGGATGGGGATCGCTGAATCGGCAAAGATCGATGCCGCTCGCAGGACCGTCCCATCCCCGCCGAGCGCGACGATCAGCGCCCCTTCCTCCTCGGAGAAGTGCGGATGGTCTTGATCGATCAACACCGTCTCGATTCTCTTTAACTGTGCCCACGCCTTGAGCACTGCCAGGGTGCGCAGCGATCCGTCCTTGCTCGTGTTGGCGACGATGTAGATCCTGCTAATCTTCATGTCTTGTCCTCACAGTGATTGTCATTTCAGGGGACGCCTCTTGACGTACTTCCAGCGACAGGCTAGTCGCTCGATCACATCCACGGCAATGTAGAGCAGAAGCCCGAGGATGGCCATGGCGATGATCCCGGCGAACGCCCTCTCCCTGTTGAACAGCATGTGCTTGTTGATGTACGATCCGAGCCCCGTTCCGAGCGCGGCGCGCGTCTCCGCGATGTACAGGAAGGCGATCCCTAAGCCGATGCTCACCCGCACGCTCGTCAGGATCTCGGGCAGGGTGGCGGGGAGGACAACGTGCCAGTACACCTGCCAGCGAGACGCCCCTGCTGACAGGACGCTTGTTATGTGCTCTTCATCGATATTCTTCGCCGCGCCGCGCGCCGAGACGAGGATCTGAAAGAAGAGGGCCAGGGCGACCATCGTCACCTTGGTGGCGCTCCCCGTGCCGAAGACAACGAACAGGAACAGGATGAGCGCGACCTGCGGAATGGGGTAGGTGATGTAGATGATCGGCGAGAAGTAGCGATCGAGTGTCGGCTCGCGGCCGATGAGCAGGCCAAGAGGCGTTGCCACGATCAGGGAGATGAGGATCGCCAGGATGAGGCGCCAAGCGCTCGCCGCGAAGTTCCTCTGCAGCTCAGCGGCGTTCTTCACAACCTGTGACAGGGCGTTGAACGGACCAGGGAGGATTATCGCGTGGTTGATCCCGTTCACCGCCAGGCTCGCCAGTTCCCAGGCTAGAAGGAGAGCCATGATGCTTATTACGTAGGTGAGAACGCGCTTCATGCCTCTAACGCCTCCCGCAGCTGCGACATCACTCCCTGAAACACCGGATCCTCACGGTAGTCGAGCGACCCCATCTGTGGATTTTCTACGATCGCGCTGATCCGCGCCGGGCGGTCGGTGAACACGATGATCCGCTGCCCGAGGAAGGCCGCCTCCTCGATGTTGTGCGTCACCAGGATCATGGAGAAGCCGTGCTCGTGCCACAGGTTCAGAAACAGGTCCTGGATCTTCTCCCGCGTCAGCGTGTCCAGAGATGCCAGTGGCTCGTCCATCAGCAGGACGGATGGGGAGGTAGATAGAGCCCTGGCGATTCCCACGCGGCGCTTCATCCCCTCCGACAGCTCCGCGGGGAAGCGCTTCATGACGTTATCCAGACCCAGGTGAGCGAGAACCTCTGCCGCGTTCTGCTGGGGGAAGTCCCCGTTCAGAAGAAGGGAGAGATTGGCGTTCTGCCAGACCGTCTTCCACGGCAGAAGCCCAGCGTTCTGCAGGATGAGGGCGACGTCGCGCCGGGGGTTGGTGACCTCCTCGCCGTCCAGCGTGATCTTTCCAGAACGGGGTTGCAAAAGGCCAGAGAGAGCGAACAACAGGGATGTCTTCCCGCATCCAGAAGGGCCAATCAGGGCGAGGCTCTTCCCCTTGTCCAGACGGAAAGAGACGTCCTCCACGGCACGCACCGTCTGTTCCCCTTGCCCGTAGTCGATTGTTACTGCATCTACATCTATCATTTTATGAATTCGTCAGTTGTTACATCCTCGTAGGCCGGCTGCTTCCACGCGTACCCCTTCTTTCTTTCCCAGGCGACGACACTCTCGAATTTCCCTCTATCGAGCAACGCTGGATAGGAAAAGTGAGGGATGGCGAAATCGTCGAGTATCCCTTCTGGTACCGCATCCTCTGTCAAGCCGGGGAAGAAGAGATCGAGAGCGACATCGATCCCGGTCGTCGTTAGTTCCTCCCGTGACATCCCGTTCACCCGATCGATCGCTTCCCTGTAGGTATCGTAGAACTTGGCGATCAGTTCGGGGGATTTCTCGACCACATCCCGGCGGAAGACAACGACGCTCGGGAGGAGATCGATCCCCGCAAAGTCAGATAGGTGGATGAGCTTGCTCCCCGGCTTGATCGGGGGGTACTTGCTCAGGTATGTGATGTACGGTTCGGGGAGGACAGCAGCGTAGACAGAACCGAGGTTGAGAAACATCGACAGCTGCAGCATATCGTGCCAGTAGGAATAGTCCTTGTTCGGATCGACCGTGTATCCCAGTCCAGTGAGCAGGGTGTCGAGCTCGTACTCGATGTCGCTCATCTCGGTGATGGCGATCGACTTCAAGGTGTTGCCCGGCTCGGTCCGGTCGAGCAGATCGTCGATCGAGTCGATATTGAAGTAGCTCTGTGTAAGAAGGGCGAGGCTCCCCGTCTGCGTCGGCTGGTAAGCGGTGCTTGTAATGACGATGTCTGTTCCGCTCGTGATCAGAAGTATCGCCGTGGATACGTCGCAGATCATCCCATCGATGTCCCCGGCCATCAGGGCGAGCGTACGCGCTTGGTTATCGCTCAGCCCGACCACCTCTACGTCAAGCCCATTTTGCGCAAACATATCCCATCCATTGGCAAAGGCGATCGGTAGGCATCCCATCACCGGCGGAAGGCTCACCCGCAGTCTTGGCAGTGGTGATCCCGTGAGAATCACTGAGACGAAAACGACCAGGGCGAGGGAAAGTAACACGAAGCGACGTGCTTGAATCATGCGCTCCTCCTTAGTAATTGAACACAGTATTGACCGATTATACTGCGCTCGTCCCGATCGACAAACCAAACACCTGCCGATTTCTCTTCTTCATAGCGCCGGGTGAACGCTCATCGCTGAATCCCCTGCAGGGGGTTCATTCCCCGTTGTGTTCTGAAAAAGAACGTAACAGCAGTTGCGCCAATCGTTTTTCTCGGTAGGATTTACGCTTATGGACCGGTTGAGTGGATGGCTGTGGCGATATCGCGGGCGCGTCTTCCTGGGGTTCCTCTCTCTGTTGGTCGTCGATGGGGCGGGGCTCCTCGTGCCCCTCGTGATCAGATCGGCGATCAACCGCCTGGCAAAGGGCGAGGGCGGTGTCCTGACGAGTGGTCTGTACATCGTCGCCCTGGCAGCGATCGTGATGCTGTTCCGCTTTCTGTGGCGATTCTTCCTCATCGGGAGCGCGCGGCAGATCGAACGCGATCTGCGATCGAAGCTCTATGGGCACCTCCTGCGTCTGTCGGCCTCGTTTTACAACGAGCACAAGACGGGCGATCTGATGGCGCACGCGACGAACGACATCGATGCGGTCAGCCGTGCCTGCGGATTCGGGGTGCTGACGATCGCCGATCCGATCTTCATGATCCCCGTGGCAATTGGGATCATGCTCTCCATCGATCCACGGTTGACGCTGTACGCGATCATCCCCCTCCCGATCCTCACCCTGTTTATGCTCGGCTTCGGCAAGGTGATCCACCATCGCTTCGAGGTGGTGCAGGAGGCGTTCTCCGGCCTGATGGAGAAGGTGCGAGAGTACGTGGCTGGGATTCGCGTCGTGAAGTCGTTCGTGCAGGAAGAAGGGACGCAGCGCGACTTCGCTGCCACCAACAGCGAATTCATCGATAAGAACATGGCCCTGGTGCGGGTGTGGGGGATGTTCGAGCCGTTGATCGAGCTCCTGGGCGGGGCGACGATGGCGATCGTCCTGTGGGCTGGTGGGATCAGGGTGATCCGCGGATCGATCTCGCTTGGTGACTTCGTCGCGTTCAGCCAGTACCTGATGATGCTCACCTGGCCGATGATCTCCCTCGGCTGGGCGGTGAACATCATCCAGCGCGGGAGGGCGTCCCTCGAGCGGATCAACCGCCTCCTTGAGGCTACGCCGGAGATCGTCAGCCCTGTGCATCCTCGCCCGCTCAAGGGAGCGAGGATCGAGATCAATGGACTTAGCTTCACCTATCCCTCGGAGAGTGGGCGCGCCGCAGCCCTGTCGAACGTCAATCTTGATATCGAAGAGGGGACGACGCTCGGCCTCGTCGGCCTAACCGGTGCAGGGAAGAGCACCCTCGTCCGCATGATCCCGCGGATCTTTGATCCACCACCGGGGAGCGTGCGCATCGGCGGGGAGGACGTACGCGACCTCGATCTGGCCAAGCTGCGGGGGATGATCGGTTTCGTCCCGCAGGATCCGTTCCTCTTCTCCGCCACCATCAGTGAGAACATCGCCTTCGGCAACCCCTCCGCCAGCAGGGAGCAGATCGAGGAGGCGGCGCGGCAGGCGGGGATCCATGATGAGATCGTCGCCTTTCAGAAAGGGTACGACACCCGCGTTGGGGAGAGGGGAATCGCCCTGTCCGGGGGGCAGAAGCAGCGGGTGGCGATCGCGCGCGCGCTGCTGATCGATGCGCGCATCCTCATCTTCGACGACCCCCTCTCCGCTGTCGACGCCGAGCGCGAGGAATTCATCCTACGCAACCTGCGCGAGTTCTTCCGCGGGAGGACATCGATCGTCATTGCTCACCGGCTTTCAGCTGTGATGCACGCTGATCGGATCGTCGTCCTGGACAAGGGGCGGATCGTAGAACGGGGGACGCACGCCCAGCTTCTGGCTGAAGGCGGGATCTACCGCAGGATCTGGGAGCTGCAGCAGGCAGAGAAGGAGGTGAACGGTGAGCCAGCATAGCAAACGGGACGACGACGTGATGGGAAAGGCGTTCGACGCACGCCTGATGCGCCGACTCGTGCACTTCCTTAAGCCCTACTGGAGGATATTCTCCGTCTGCGTGCTGTTGATCCTCGTCCTCACCGGAATTCAGACGGTCCTTCCCTACATCACGAAGATCGCGATCGACGACTTCCTCACCCTCCCCTGGGCGGTTGTAGAGCTGGAACAGACCCCATCGTTCGGAGAACCGATAGCGCTCGGCGACGGGCGCTACCTGGTACGTACCGGCAATGTCCCCTCCGATGTGCGCAAGGAGTGGGAGCTATCCGGCGTCCTCTCCGCGCAGCGCTACCTGTACATAGAACAGGGGAGCGATCAGATAGAGGTGGTCAAGCGCTATCCGCAGGTATTCACACCCACGTCTGGCGGGTACTTCGCCTCCGAGAGCGAGCTTCGCGCCTTGAACGCGTCCGACACGATCTCCCTGCGCCAGGGGGCGATCGCGGGGGTGATCAGACTCGCGATACTGTTCGCCATCGCTCTGGTCATCCGCTTCCTGTTCGGGGTGGGACAGATCTACCTACTGCAGTTGACCGGGCAGAAGGTGATGTACGACATGCGCCGCGAGATCTTCGGCCACATCCTTCGCCTGCCACTCTCGTACTTTGATAAGACCCCAGTCGGTAGGCTCGTTACCCGCGTGACGAACGATGTCGCCGCGATCAACGAGATGTTCACCTCCATGCTCGTTAACCTGTTCCGCGATGCCTTTCTGATCGTCGCTGTGATGGGAATCATGTTCCACCTGGAGTGGCACGTTGCCCTCGTCATCCTCGCGCTCTTCCCGCTCATCGTCATCGCTGCGTTCGAATTCCGCCGGCGGGTGCGCTCGGCCTACCGCGAGGTGCGGCGTCAGATCGCCCGTCTCAACGCCAACCTGCAGGAATCGATCTCCGGGATGCGCATCATCCAGATCTTTGTGCAGGAGACAAGAGCGAACGAGCGCTTCGCTAAGATTAATACTGATAAGTACAGCGCCAGCATGCGTCAGCTGCTCACCTTCGCCGTCTTCCGTCCGCTGATGAGCTTCCTCAGCTCGTTCGCCGTCGCCCTCGTCATCTGGTACGGCGGCAGGAGCGTCCTGCAAGGAAGCCTGTCACTCGGTGCATTGACCGCGTTCATCCAGTACGTGCGCATGCTGTTCGAGCCGATCCTCGAGCTATCGCAGGGGTACAACGTGCTGCAGGGGGCGATGGCGGCAGCGGAGAGGATCTTCATCCTCCTCGATGAGCCTGAGGAGGACCGCGGCGGAGGCGAGGTGATCCCTGAGCTAGAAGGGAGGATCGAATTCCGCCACGTCTGGTTTGCCTACAAGGATGAGGACTGGATCCTGAAAGACGTATCGTTCACCGTAGAACCGGGATCGAAGGTGGCGATCGTTGGCCCGACCGGATCGGGAAAGACGACGATCATCAGGCTGTTGCTGCGCATGTACGAGATTCAGAAGGGAGAGATCCTGCTCGATGGCGTGCCCATCGACAGGCTCGATCTCGCCTTCCTCCGCTCCCGCATGGCGGTTGTGCTGCAGGAGGTCTTCCTCTTCTCCGGCGACATCATGGGCAACATCCGGCTGAGCTCGCAGATCCCGGAGGAGGAGGCGATCGCTGCCGCCAGGTTCGCCAATGCCACGTTCGTCGAGGACCTGCCGGATGGATACGCAACCGAGGTCAAGGAGCGCGGGGTGACCCTCTCCGTCGGCGAGCGGCAGCTCCTCTCGTTCGCTCGGGCGGTGGCGTTCAAGCCGCAGATCCTCGTCCTTGACGAGGCGACGGCGAGCATCGATTCGCAGACGGAGGACGTGATACAACGCTCGCTGGAGAAGATCATGGAGAATCGCACCTCGATCGTCATCGCTCACCGGCTCTCCACGATACGCAAGTCCGACAAGATCATCGTCTTGCACAACGGCAAGATCGTCGAGGAAGGAACGCACGCTGAGCTCATCGTCATGCACGGGCTCTATGCCGCACTGCACGCCATGCAATTTGCCGAAGCTAGCGCCGATTAAGGAAGATACCTCTCTCGTTTCACGATAGATGCGCGGTGTCGTTCCATGACTCGAGAATCCATTGACCATCGAAGAAAGCAAGAGAACTGATGCTTGTGTTATCACACTGCAAACGGAAGATCGCGTCATACGGGAACCCAAGGATGTGCCACAGAAGCACGCGAAGGACCCCTCCATGGGTGATGACAACGACTGTCTCACCGGTGTGACTGTCGCGCATCTCATCCAGGAAACAGGACAATCGCTCTTCAACCTGAAAGCCGCTTTCGCCCCCGCCGGGAAAGGCGTACCCCGCTCCCATCCGCGCGATCTCGGCGAAAACCTTCGCGTACTTGATCTGTGCGTCTGCCTGCAGTTGCCCCTGGAGCAATCCAGCATGCCGCTCACGCAGCCGTTTGTCGTAAATTACGGGAAGGTGGCATGCGCGAGAGATGATCATTGAAGTCATCGCCGCGCGCCCGAGATCGCTGCTGTAGATAGCATCGACTTGATACTTCGCTAGACGCTTGGCGACGGCCCTTGCTTGCGCGATCCCCATTGGAGTCAAGGGACTATCGCTCTGTCCCATGTAGCGATGTTCGACATTTGACTCCGTCTCACCATGTCTGACAAACAGCACGCGTACTGCTTTTCTATTCTCACCTTGAACAGTCATGAGTGGTAATTTTCTATGGGACCCTTGCTATTAGCAAACGAAGTGGGATTCGTGGTTCTCCGAAAAAACCGATTTGGTAAGACCACTTGACAATATTATATTTTTGCTATATTCTTTTTTTGCCATGGTCTTCAAGAAGATTGAGACTAC
>JAGGSM010000112.1 GCA_021159105.1 Candidatus Bipolaricaulota bacterium | reverse complement strand
CTCCGCATTCCGCGCTCCCCGTTCGTCATTCGTTCCCCGTTCTCCCTTGGCGTCCTTTGCGTCCTTTGCGTGAGGCATGTCTTTTCAACTCCGCGTTCCGCGTTCCGCATTCCCCGTTCGTCATTCGTTCGCGCTTCACTCTCCTGCCCTGGTGGCGATGAAGCCGGCGATTTGCCTGAGGCTGCGGATATCGCCATCGCTTCCGTTGCGGGAGATCCTGATCGGAACGAGGCCCGCCGCGCGTGCGGCGATCACATCCTCCGGACTGTCCCCCACATAGTAGCCACGCGTGGCATCGAGGCGCTCCATCATGTCAATGAGCATCGCGGGAGACGGCTTGGCAAACCGCAGCTCCGGCAGCTTGTCTCCACGGCCAAACCATACATCAAACAGTTCCTGCAGCGAGAAGTGCTCAATGATGCTATCGACGACCGCTTGCGGGGAGTTGGAGACGAGGCCCATAGGGTAGCTCTCCTTCAGCTCAAAGAGAGCATCAACATCGGCAAACAGCTCGATCTCACCACGCTTGAGCGCGGCGAGTTTGTAGGCGATATAGTTCTCGTCGCGGCGCTTCCACAACAGGTACGGATCGTCGACCCCGAACCTCTCACACACAGCAGCCGCGTTGTCGCGCATGCTCGTGATATACAGTGCGCGAATGTTCTCATCGCTCGGTTCGACACCGAAGTCGGTGAGTGTGCGCACGAAGGAGTCGCGAAACCACGTGTCCCCAGGGCGATCGGAGTCGACGATCACCCCGTCCATGTCGAAGCCGATGAGCTCGCTCATGCACTCCTCACCGTTCGTTCTATCCGCAATCCGTGTGCCAGTAGGCCAGAGAGGAACGCCTCGGTGGGAACGCAGGTCTCCTGCGGAATCGCCCCGCGCGCGGTGATCTCCCCGCGGGCGATCATCAGCGCGATCTGCGCGATGGGGAAGCCCGTTGTGCGCATCATCGCCGACAATCCAGTCGATTCATCGTAGTTGTCGATCATCTCGTAGCGAATCTCCCTTGGCGTACCGGCGCTCGTCCCGCGCGCGCTCACCCGCAGCAGGATTACATCCGGCTCGTCGAAGGACAGGCGCTCACGCAACAGGTGAACGGCGAGCAAGCGGGGAACGACATCGACACCGTCGATCTGCTGCGGCTCGTTATCGAAGAAGCCGAGGTCGGCCATCGCCTTGATCTTCTCCAGATGCCCAGGGTAGCGGATCGTCTTGTATTCGAGGTTCTTCACCCGTCCATGCAGGGTCTGCGGGAGGGTTGAGCTCCCCCCGGAGGTGTGGAAGGCCTCAAGTCTGTCGTAGGGTGACGGAAAAGAGATCTCTTCGCGCTCGGTAAGAGAGGGCACGGTGACGATCTCTCCGTCGCGCAGCACGGTCGATGGTTCCATGTACTCGTTGATCAAGCCGTGCGGGGAGAAGACGATCTGGTAGCCAAGGGGTGGACGCGGGTGCTGCGGGAGGCCGCCGACGCGTATGGAGACGCTCTCCGCCGTGTCGAGATCCTCCACTGCGGCTGCGGCGAGGATGTTCACCAGCCCTGGAGCGAGTCCGCAGTCGGGGATGATCGTTACCCCTGCTTCTCGCGCCTGCTCATCGAGTGCAAGTTCGCCCGCGACGATCCTGTTGTTCCCCCCGAGGTCGCAAAAGGAGACACCGCTCTCCACGGCCGCGCGCGCCAGGTTAAGATTGAAGAAGTAAGGCACCGCGCTGATGGCAACGTCGGATCCGTGCATCGCCTCACGCACTGCGCCAGGGGCGCTGACATCGAGCCTGCGCGGGACGATCCTCGTGTCCCGCAGGCGCTGCGCTATCTGCTCCGCACGGGATAGGTCCCGGTCGGCAACGATGATCTCGTCCACATCATCGTGTGAGGCGATGTACGAAGAGATCGCCTGGCCCATCATTCCCGCACCAATCAGGATTATTCTCATTCAGACTCCTCCTGCATCACTCTTGCAAACTGCTCCCGCAGTTGGTCGGGCCACTGCTGCGTATCCCAGGGGAGCACGCTCGCCTGTGAATCCTCCTCCTGTCCCAGCACCTCTCCGCTCGAAGCGTCCTTGCTGGCGATGGTGAACGTAAACGAGCCCTTCCCATCGAGCTGCATCGTGGTGGGATCGTCCGGAGGAACGAACGCCCCGCCCGCCGTGCCAGTGACACTACCGCGCATGCGCAGCGTCCGATCGGGAAGGCTCAGGACGACGTACAGGCTCCCCGTCCCGCTCCCTGCCGTGTCCGATGATAGATCGATGTCGTCTGTTGAGAGATCGATCGCCCCGCGCATGCTGATCTTCTCGCCAGTCGCAAGCGTGCCACGGGCGACAAACGTTGCCCAACCACTCCCGATCATGGTGTTGCTGTCCCCGCTCGCCGCCCCGCTCAGGCTGCCCTTCGCCTTGAATGCCGATTCGGTCTCCCCAACGACGAGCTCTCCGGTGAGGGTGAGGTTCCCACTCACCTGAGCGGTGACGTTAGTTCCGGCAAACCAGAGCACAGCCGATGCGGAGAAGTCCCCACCACCGGACATTGTTGCGTTCGGCTCGGCGAAGACAATGCCAGAAGCAGCTACGAGCATCAGCGTGATAAGCAGTGCATGTTTCACGATCTCTCTCCTCCATCCTGGTGATGAAGACAAGTATACCGGGATACGGGCGCATTATTAAGCACGGGCTCAGGGGTGAAGTATCACCACAGAGCTTGCCAAGGGCCTATTCGCGCGGTATCGTTGATAGATTTGTAGGGAGGAACCATGGAAGAACGTATTGCAATAATTGGCGGCGGGAACCTAGGCACGGCGATCGCCCGTGGCCTGGCCGCCTCAGGGAAGATTAGCGCGGACAAGATAACGGTCACCCGCCGTTCGATCCACCTATTGGACGGACTGAAGCAGGAGGGATTCAACGTCGAGCCGGACAACACCGTCGCCGTGCGCTCGGCGCGAGTCGTCCTCGTCTCCGTCCGTCCGCGCCAGTTGGACGCCGTCCTGCATGAGATCGGTCCGGCGCTCGATGAAGACAGGCAGATCCTGATATCCACCGTCTCCAACGCTTCGATCGCCGAGATCAAGCAGCACTTGGGGAAAGATATCCCCGTTCTGCGTGCGATGCCGAACATCGCCGTCTCGGTGGGTGAGTCAATGACCACCCTGTGCTCCGACGGATCGGTCACTGAGCAGGCAAGAGAGGAGGCACGCGAGATCTTCGGCACGCTCGGGCAGACGATGTTCATCACCGAGGAACAGATGACCCCCGCCACGGCCCTGTGCGCTTGCGGGATCGCCTTCTTCCTGCGAGCGATTCGCGCCGCTGCACAAGGCGGGGTGGAAGTGGGATTCCACGCCGAAGATGCGATCCAGCTTGCAGCGCAGACGGCGCGCGGGGCAGCGACACTCCTCCTTGAGGGGGATGCACATCCCGAGACGCAGATCGACAGGGTAACGACCCCGATGGGGGTGACGATCTCTGGGCTGAATGAGATGGAACACCACGGCTTCAGCTCAGCGATGATCCGCGGGATAGTCACCTCAGCCGAGAAGGCAACGAAGCTGTACCGGGAGCAAGAGAGCAAGAATGGAGAAGGTCGCTAGGCGCCACATAGCAGGTACTGATCTCGTCATCCTCCTTGGCGACATCACAGTCCAGGGCACAGACGCCATCGTGAACGCCGCCAACTCGGGCCTGCGCGGGGGTGGGGGCGTTGATGGGGCGATCCATCGCGCGGCCGGACCGATCATCGATCGGGAGTGCCGCGCTCACGTTGCCCAACACGGCAAACTCCCCCCAGGAAGGGCGATGTGGACCCACGGGGGGAACCTCGCAGCGAGATACATCATCCACACCGTCGGACCGATCTATCGCAGCGATGAAGAGTCCGAGCCCGTGCTGCAAAGCGCGTACCAGGAGTCGCTGCGGATGGCGGACGGGCTGGCACTAGAGAGCATTTCATTTCCCGCGATAAGCGCTGGGGTCTACGGTTATCCGCTGGATAAGGCGGCTCGCGTGGCGATAGAGGCGATCACCGACTACCTGCAACAGGGAGAAAGCTCGCTTAAGCTCGTGCAGATGGTCTGTTTCAGCAACGCATCCTACGCCGCGTTCAGCGATGCACTCGATGCGGTGTGAAGCAGTAACTGCTTGTGTAGCGTGTGCAGCTTGCCATTTATGGCTTGCCTGCCACGTTGAAGCACGCAAGAATCAAAAGCACAACGTTTGTTGTGTAGCGTGGTAGCTCGCCATGCATGGCTTGTCTGCCACGTCAGACAAGCGCAACGTTGCATACAAGATGCAACGCTACACAAGATAATGCCTCGCTCCTGTACCGTGTGCAGCTTGCCATGTATGGCTTGCCATGCATGGCTTGCCTGCCACGTTGAAGCTTCTTGTCGTTTCATCATGCGAGTTCACGTGCTGCTTGCTATGAACATCTACAGCGTGTATCCTCCCCCTGTCGGTTCTCCGACCCGTCTTGTCCTACGGGTTCATCCTACGGAAGGCGGGCGATAGGGTGTAATTGGAAACGGTTGCGCCTTCCGTGGTCGAAAAGGGGATCGGACGCATGCTGGGGTTCCCCTTTGCCCACTGATGGTGCTTCCATTGTTCATCGAGGAGGTATCACATGTTGAATGGCCACAGGGTGCTCGCAGCAGTCGCTCTGCTTGCGGTTCTGGTTCTAGTCGCAGTCTCTGTTTTCTCGGAGAATCTGATCGTCTTTCATGCCGGCAGCCTCACTGTTCCGATGCTGGAGCTGGCGAATGCCTTCGAAGCCGATCATCCCGGAGTAAAGGTCAACGCTGAGGCGTCGGGGAGCAATGTCGCCGCCCGTAAGATCAGCGAGCTCCACCGGGAGGCTGATGTGATGATGTCCGCCGATTATCGGGTGATCGATCAACTGCTCATTCCAGACTATGCAACATGGAACGTGCAGTTTGCCCGCAATACGATGGTCATCGCCTACGCGGAGCACTCCAAGTACGCGGACGAGATCACCGCCGAGAACTGGTTTCGGGTTCTTCTGCGCCCCGGCGTGTCCTTCGGGCATTCCGATCCCGATCTCGACCCGTGCGGCTACCGCACGCTGATGGTGTGGCAGCTGGCGGAGGAGTATTACAAGCTTCCGGGCCTGGCAAGTGAGCTTGTCGATGCCTGCCCACTTGGGAACATCCGCCCAAAGGCGGTCGAGCTCCTCGCGTTGCTGCAATCGGGGGACATGGACTACGCCTTCGAGTACCGCTCTGTCGCGGTGCAGCACAATCTTCGCTTCATCGAACTGCCGGACGAGATCAACCTTGGGAGGACGGAGTTTGCTGATCGCTACGCTCAGGCCGTGGTGCGGATCGCCGGCAGGAAGCCGGGTGAGACGATGAGCGTGTCCGGTGCGCCGATCGTCTACGGGATGACAATCCCGACGAACGCTCCGCACCCGGATCTGGCAATCGAGTTCGCGGCCTTCCTCCTCGGACCGCAGGGGCAGGAAATCATGCACAAATCGGGGCAGCCGCCGATCGTTCCAGCGGTGGTCGTGACCGGAGCCGATGATCTCCCGGTGCAACTGAGCGCGCTCGTCAGCGAGAAGTGAGGCACTCACAAGTGAGGTTACCCCAGATCATGCAGACGCTATCCAAGGACTGGATGAGGATTTCTTTCCTCCTTCTCGGAGGGGTGCTGATCCTGTTCATCGTCTGGCCGCTTGCGCAGACGGTCCTCTCGTCGAAGCCGGGGATCCTGTGGCAGACGCTCCTCGACCGAGAGGTCTTCTCATCGATCGCGATCACGTTCTATTCCTCGCTGATCGCCACCGGAATCGCGTTTCTCACCGGTGTGCCTCTGGCATACCTCCTCGCAAGATCGACGTTTCCCGGGAAGCGCCTGATCGAGGGGATCATCGACCTGCCGATAGTCGTTCCCCACTCGGCGGTGGGGATCGCCCTCCTCATGCTCTTCGGACGGCAGGGGGTACTCGGACGAGCGTTCGCCCCTCTGGGGATCAAGTTCGTCTCCGCCGTCCCTGGGATCGTGATCGCTATGCTCTTCGTCAGCATGTCGTACCTGGTGAACGCGGCGCGCGACGGGTTCGCATCGGTCGATCCGCGCCTGGAGAAGGTGGCGCGCACCCTCGGGGCAAGCCAGTGGAGGGCGCTGTGGCACGTCTCGTTCCCCCTTGCCTGGCGCAGCATCCTCTCCGGGATGATCCTCATGTGGGCGCGCGGATTGAGCGAGTTCGGCGCGGTGATCATCCTCTCCTACCACCCGACGGTCGCCCCTGTCCTCCTGTACACGCGCTTCGAGTCGTACGGGTTGGATTACGCCCGTCCGCTGGCGACGATCCTCATCCTCTCCTGCCTCGTCGTCTTTGTCGGCCTGCGCATGCTCACCGGGAGGAGCAGATGACCTACCTCGCCATCGATGCTCTCAACGTCGAAATCGGAGGCTTCGCCCTGCGCGACTTCTCCCTCAACGCGAACAGGGGCGAGTACACGATCATCCTCGGACCGACCGGGGCGGGGAAGACGATCCTGCTGGAGACGATCGCTGGGCTGCACCCGGTGCGCTCCGGGAGGATCACGGTCGAAGGCGAGGAGATCACCCACCTCCCGCCGGAGGATCGACGCATCGGGTTTGTCTATCAGGACTACATGCTCTTCCCTCACTTAAGCGTCGAACGGAACCTCGGCTTTGGCCTTGACATGCGGCGGATCGACCGGCACAGCGCAATCACTAAGGTTCAAGAGGCCGCCAGGTTGTTGGGGATCGAGCACCTCCTACCGCGCATGCCGGCGAGCTTGAGCGGTGGGGAGAAGCAGCGCGTGGCGCTCGCCCGCGCCCTCGTCATCGAGCCGCGCCTCCTCCTTCTCGATGAGCCGCTCTCCGCGCTCGACCCGGAGCGGCGTGAGTCCCTCCAGCAGGAGCTGTCCCGCGCGCACGATCGACTGTCCACAACGACTCTGCACGTCACGCACGACTTCGAGGAGGCGATCTCGCTCGGTGACCGGATCGCGGTGATCAACAGCGGGAGGATCGAGCAGGTGGGCACAGTCGATGACATATTTCGCCATCCCGCATCACAGTTCGTCGCCCGCTTCATGGGGGCGCGAAACCTGTTCACCGGAGTCATCAAGCACCAGGAGGAGGGGAGCGTGCTCTCGATTGATGGGATCAAAATCGCCGTCGTCACCGATCGTCACGGCCCAGCGCACGTCTCCATCAGGCCCGAGGACATCCTCATCTCGCGCGGGAAGCTGGATTCGAGCGCGCGCAATTCATACAGTGGGAGGATCAGCAAGATCGTCGATCGCGGACCCCTGATCTACGTCACGGTCTGTGTGCCGCTCCCGTTTGTGGTTATCATCACCAGAAGGTCGCTTACGCAGATGGCACTTGAGGTGGGGATGGAGGTATACATCGCGTTCAAGGCGTCGGCGGTGCACGTTTTCTAGGAGCGTACAATGACTGAAAACATAGACAGATTTGGCCGGAGGATCACCTACCTGCGCGTCTCGGTGACCGATCGCTGCAACTTTCGCTGCATCTACTGCATGCCCGCCTCCGGGGTGAGATCATGTCCACACGCGGAGGTGCTGCGCTACGAGGAGATCATCCGCGTTGTGCGTGCCGCGGCCACGCTTGGAATCAGGAAGGTTCGCCTCACCGGGGGGGAGCCGCTCGTGCGCGAGGGGATCGTCGATCTCGTCGCTGCCATCTCAGATATCTCCGGAATCGATGAGGTCACGCTGACGACGAACGGCTCGCTCCTGCCGCGCTACGCCGAGCAGCTTGCCCGCGCGGGGCTGTCCCGGGTGAACATCAGCCTGGACAGCTTGCGCCCGGATCGATTCAGGCAGATCACCCGCCTGGGGAGCCTCGATGACACGCTCTCCGGTATCGCTGCCGCGCAGGAGGCGGGCCTCGTTCCGATAAAGCTGAACGCAGTCGTGATGCGAGGGATAAACGACGATGAGGTCGCCGACCTTGCCTCGATGGCAAGGGACGGGTTTCAGGTGAGGTTCATCGAGTGGATGCCGATCGGAAGCTCGAGCGAGGACTTCTCCTCCCGCTATGTGTCCGGGGACGAGGTTCGCGCGCGCATCGAGGAGGCCCTCGGGCCACTTCAGTCCCTGCGGGAGGAAGGACCGGCGCGTGTCTACCGCCTTTCTGGAACGAGCGCCGGTGCTGGGCAGATCGGGTTCATCTCAACGTTCAGTAGCCCGTTCTGCGCTACCTGCAATCGGATCCGCCTGACCGCCGATGGGAAGATTCGCCCCTGCCTCCTCTCCCCGATCGAGATCGACGTCAAGGAACCGCTGCGCGCCGGGGCAACGGATGATGAGATCAGGGATCTACTCATCGAAGGGATAGACAGGAAGCCGCTCGGGCACGGACTGGCAAGCGATGCCCCGCGCGATCGCCAGATGTCGCAGATTGGAGGTTGAGATGAAGAAGAATGAGCTTACACATGTGGATAGCGAAGGGCGCATTCACATGGTGGACGTAAGCAGCAAGGACGAGACGGAGCGGATCGCTGTTGCACGCGGGAGGATCACAATGTCACCCTCCACCTGCAAGATGATCGTGGAGGGGAAGGTGGCGAAAGGGAACGTATTGACGACGGCGCAGATCGCCGGGATCATGGCCGCCAAGCGCACTGGCGAGCTGGTCCCACTCTGCCATCCCATCCCGCTGACCGACGTCGAGGTGCGCTTCTCAGTGCATGCAGATACTGGGACCATCGACATCGAGGCAACAGCGAAATGCGTTGGCCGAACGGGGGTGGAGATGGAGGCACTCACCGCGGTGTCGGTGGCCGCCCTGACGATCTACGACATGGCAAAGGCGGTGGAGCGCACGATGGTGATCGGGCGGATCCGCCTCGTTCGCAAGAGTGGGGGAAAGAGTGGCACGTTCGTGCGCGAGGGGGAGGAAGATGACATCTAATGCGATGATCGTGGTCACCGTACGCCTGTTCGCCGCCCCGCGAGAGTTCACCGGCAAGGGGGTGATCGAGCTTTCCCTACCGCACGGTGCGCGCCTGTCAGATCTGATCGATCGCCTGAGCGCGGACTATCCCGGACTGGGAAAGTACCTTCCCTACAGCAAGCTTGCCATCAACCATGCAATTGCCGCCCCTGAGACGATCCTCCAAAACGGCGACGAGGTTGCACTCCTGCCGCCGGTTGGAGGTGGGTGAGATGCCGGCGGATATCGTCATGCTCACGGAAGACCCTGTCAGCGTTGAACAGATCGTCTCCGCGCTGAACGAACCGGCGATCGGTGCGGTGGCGACGTTCGTCGGCGTCGTCCGCCGGGACGCGGGTGAGCGCAGTGTGCAGCACCTGGTGTACGAGGCGTATCCGGAGATGGCCGCATCCGAGATGAAGCGGATCTGTCAGGAAGTGAAGGATCACTGGCCCACGATAAGGAGGGTCGCTATCGTCCACCGCACGGGGGTGCTTCCCGTTGGGGAGGTCTCTGTCGTCATCGCCCTATCAGCGGCGCACAGAGAAGAGATGTTCGATGCCCTGCACTACGCGATCGATCGGCTCAAGGAGATCGTCCCCATTTGGAAGAAAGAGGTATGGGAAGGAGGAGGAGAAGAGTGGAAGGAAGAGAGTTGACAGAGATGTACCCGATGCTCAGCGTCGAGGAGGCACAAGAGCGCGTGCTGAGGCACCTCAAGATGCTCGAAGCAGAATCAGTCCCGATCCTCTCTGCGCTGGGGCGGGTGCTAGCGCGCGATGTGATAGCCGGGTATGACATCCCCCCGCACGCGAACACTGCGATGGATGGGTATGCAATACAAGCCAAGGATACGGAAGAAGCGAGCGTCGACAAGCCTGTCAGGCTGCGCGTCACCTCCGAGCTTCCCGCTGGCTACGTGTCGGCTGAGCCGGTCACAGCCGGTACGGCGATCCGCATCATGACCGGTGCCCCGATCCCGGCCGGGGCGGACGCGGTGGTGCGCTTCGAGCGCACGCGAAAAGACGGAGAGTTCATCGAGATCGCGCAGCCCATCCCAGTGGGAAAGGAGGTCCGCTGCGCGGGGGAGGACGTGAAGGAAGGAGACATCGTCCTCAAGCGCGGCCGGCGCCTCCGCCCTCAGGACATCGGGATGCTCGCCTCGATCGGGAAGAGCGAGGTCGAAGTGACGATGCGACCGCGCGTCGGCGTGCTCGCAACAGGGGATGAGGTCGTGGCGATCGACGCCCCACTCGCGCCGGGGAAGATCCGAAACGCGAACGGCTACTCCAACGCGGCGCAGGTGTTGAAGTACGGCGGGGAGCCGGTTCTCCTCGGCATCGCTTCAGATAACAACTCAGAGATCAAGGACAAGATTCGCCGGGGGATAGAGCAGGGGATCGACCTGCTGGTCGTCTCCGGCGGCGTCTCCGTCGGTGATTTCGACATGGTGAAGAGGGTCCTTGCGCAGGAGGGGGAGATCGACTTCTGGCGCGTGCGCATGAAGCCGGGCAAACCGCTCGCCTTCGGCCACATCACGCTCGCTGGCAGGAGCGTGCCGGTGTTGGGGATGCCCGGGAACCCCGTGTCGGCGATGGTCTCCTTCGAGATGTTCGCCCGCCCGATGATCCTCTCCATGCTCGGGGCAAGGGACATGGAGCACCGCATGGTGAGAGCCGTCCTCGCGGATGAGATCTCAGGGAAGGACGACCGTCGCCACTTCGTGCGGGTCAAGCTGGAAGAGACAGAGGACGGGTACGTCGCCCACCTCACTGGCAATCAGGGCTCGGGGATTCTGACATCGATGGTGGAGGCCGACGGCCTGGCGATCATCCCAGAGGATTGGAGCAGGGCAGAGCCGGGTGCGCGCGTTCAAGTGATCTTGTTGGGAGACATGCTATGAGCGATCAGTTGATCAGGGTAGGGATACTGACGATCAGCGACCGCTCATCGCGAGGGGAAAGAGAGGATGAGAGCGGACCGTTGATCGAGCGACTGGTCAAGGAATCACTTCGCTGCACAGTCGAGGAGAGCGCGATCGTCGCGGATATGAAGGAAGAGATATCCACCACCCTCATCGATTGGGCTGAGAATCTCAAGCTGGACCTCATCCTCACGACCGGAGGTACGGGCTTTGCCCCACGCGACATCACCCCGGAGGCGACGCGGGATGTGATTCAGCGCGAGGCGCCGGGCCTAGCGGAGGCGATGCGCGCACGCGGAACGAGAGTGACGCCGCATGCCATGCTCTCCCGCGCAGTGGCAGGAATAAGGGGCCGCACCCTGATCGTCAACCTCCCGGGAAGCCCGAAGGCGGTGACAGAAGGACTGGAAGTGATCATGCCGGCCATTCCGCACGCCGTAGCCATCCTGCGCGGTGGCGGGGACAGCGAGCACGAGTTCCACTAACCTTCTTTGGCAACTAAGGCGGATCTAGATTAGATTGATGCGATCGCGCATCGACTGCAGCCAATCAGCTATAAGCCGGGAATATGCTGGAATGTGCGCAAAGATTTCTTCAGCGACAGTTTCGTTGTAGGTATGAATGGTCAAGTTACGATCGTCCGCCATCTGCAGCGCGAGTCTTGTCTGATCAGCGTCTAGCAATCCCACCTGCAAGGATGTTCGGATGACAGCCTTTGGAGAACCAACCTCAAAACCCTCGACCACGCGCAGGAAGAGCTGCGCGGCCTTCCGCATCGCCTCGAACGTGTACTCAAATCGTTGAATTGCGGCGTCACGAACGACATCGCTTGCAGCTTGTCCCGAGAGAATCTCACTCAGCTTCCGCAAGGCCTGCTGCGCTGTCTCTAGTCGTTGCCTGAGTCTCTCCACAATATTCCCTCCTCCATGACGTGTCTGCGAAACTCTTGGTCCACATGTGAGAGGTCGACAAGATCAACTTCATAGGGGACGTTGCTCTCTTCAAGAGAGGAACGGATCTCACTCAACAGCCCGATCGGCAGCTCATCGACAGGGAGCACCCCAACATCGATGTCAGACGCCCTTCCCGCTTTCCCGTTTGCTCTTGAGCCGAAGAGAAAGATACGCGCCTTGTGCTCACCAAGGCCAGAGAAGACTATCTTTCGCACGGCATCAAGATCTGAGTCCTTCATCTTCTCCTCAGTCGGCCTAATTCATCCGCTGGCGTGACAACATCCTTCACAACAATATCCTTCGCACGCAAGGAAGGCAAGTCCGATGACCTCAATGCACCGTCGATCTGCGCTGCCGCCATGCCGTCTCCACGATCTCATCGAGATCGGTGAAGTGAGGCTGCCAGCGAAGCTCGCGCATCGCCCGTGTCGGGTCGGCAACGAGGACAGCCGGGTCCCCGGGGCGGCGCTCGCCTTCGCCCACTGCGATATCGATCCCCGTCACGCGACGGCAGGATTCGATCACTTCACGCACGGAGTAGCCGTTTCCGATGCCCAAGTTGTAGGCCGTGCTCTCCGCTCCAGCACCGAGCGCGTCGAGCGCGAGGACATGCGCCACAGCAAGGTCGTTCACGTGCACGTAATCACGGATGCAGGTGCCATCTGGAGTATCATAGTCCGTGCCGAAAATCGTGATTTCATCTCGCCTTCCCAGTGCAACATCGAGCACGATCGGGATCAGGTGCTCCTCGGGGTCGTGATTCTCGCCCAATTGGCCCTCGGGATCGCACCCGGCAGCGTTGAAGTAGCGAAGCGCGATGTAGCGCACTCCATAGGCCTGCGAGTAGTCAGCCATCGCCTGCTCCATCATCCACTTCGTGCGACCGTACGGATTCTTCGGAAGCTTGCGGTGATCCTCAGGGATCGGGACGAGATCAGGATCACCGTATACAGCGGCACTGGAGGAGAAGATCAGTCGTTTGACTCCGTGCTCGCGCATCGCATTCAGGAGATTCAGCGTGCCGATCACGTTGTTCTCGTAATAACGCTGCGGGTTGCGCATCGAATCACCGACGCTCGCCAGAGCAGCAAAGTGCATCACGGAGTCGATCTCATACCGGTCAAATGCACGCTGCAGATCTTCGACGCGAAGCAGATCCCCCTCAACAAAATCCTCACTGAGAACCGCCTCTCGCACTCCCTGATCGAGACTATCGAAGACAACAACATCGCGTCCGCGCGAAAGAAGCTCCTTCACACAATGGCTCCCCACGTACCCCGCACCGCCAGTGATCAGTATCATACTCCCTCCTTCCCAAAAAGGGGACAGGCTACTTTTTTCTACTTCTATCCCTCATCTTGCGGGGCCGACCACGCGGACGCAAGGTCGCCTGCAAACCATACCTGCTAGACACGTCGCTCTGCCAACCTGCAGATCCATACGGTGCCTGTCTGTTGACGCTTCGCCGTACAGAGCCAAGTTCCGACCCTGACAATGGCCGATTGACATACTCAGTCCAATCCC
>JAGGSM010000279.1 GCA_021159105.1 Candidatus Bipolaricaulota bacterium | reverse complement strand
GGGGATCGCTATCTACGGAGTGATCATCTCGATCATGATGATCGGAAAGCTGTAGCATGACGACGAGGGATAGGATTCGCGTCATCGGTTCGCGCGACACGGTGCTCGGATTCTCCCTTCTCGGAATCAGCGGTAACACGCCGACCGACGCGGAGGACCTGGCTCGCCTGCTGCATGAAGCGTTTGCCGATCCGCAGATGGCGCTCATCCTGATCGAGGAGCAGGTGGCATCTGTCGCTCCTGAGCTTGTCGCTGAACTGCAGGGACGAAAGGACTTTCCGTTGGTCGTGGAGGTCCCTGGGCCGAACGGAGCACTGGAGAAGGAGAGCCTGAAGGACTACATCGCGGGGGCGATCGGGATTCAATTATGATCGATGTAAAAGCATCTGGAGATCTTGAAGTATTAACGCAGCATGTGCTCGATAGCGCAAAGGAGGCTGCAGAAGCAACGATCGAACGTGCGAACGTGCGCGCCAAGGAGATCGCAGATAAGGCCCGGAAACGTTCGCAAGACCGCGAACAGGAACTCGTTCGTGCGGGGGCGATCGGCGTGGAACAGGCACGCAAGCAGATCATCTCGCAAGCGAAACTGCGCTTTAAGGAGGAACTCCTCGCAACGAAGGCGAAGGTCCTTGATAGCGTCATATCTGGGGTAAGAGAGCACCTTGAGCAGATGCGTGATAAGGATGAAAAGGCCTATCTCGACCTTCTTCTCAAGCTCACAAAGGAGGCTCTCTCCGAGCAGGAGCCGAAACACATACTGCTCTATCTCTCAGATGAAGACACAGCGAGCTACGGGGAGGAGATCAAGCGCGTTCTTGCGGGGGAACTGGAGGGCAAGATCGAGATCCAGCCTGGAAAGATAAGCGGCGGAGTGATCGTCGAGCTCCCTGAGGAGCACGTGCAGATAGACGCCTCATTCGATGAGCTACTGCGTGAGGCGATCCCAAAGATCACCGATATGGTGGGAAAAGAGATCTTCCTTTCCGAAGACGAACATGAGGAGAATAGAGATGGCAACTAAGGACAGGGAAAGGAGCGATGTAACAACACGTAAGGGGTTGATCACCGGGATCAACGCGATCAACGGACCCGTTGTCAAGGGCTCTGGGATGGCGGAAGCGAACGTGATGGAGCTTGTCTACGTCTCCGATGAGCGCCTCGCCGGCGAGATCATCAACATCGATGGCGATATCGCCACGATCCAGGTGTACGAGGATACGACAGGCCTTGGGCCCGGCGTGCCTATCTATCGCACAGGTCGGCCGCTCTCGGTCGAACTGGGCCCGGGGCTCATCGGAAACGTCCTGGATGGGATCGCCCGTCCGCTCAACCTGATCCGTGAAAAGCAAGGGGTGTTCATCGGCCGCGGCGTGCAGGCCGAAACGATAGATAGATCCAAGAAATGGACGTTTGCCCCGCAAGTGAAGGTGGGCGATGCCGTCGTCCCCGGACAGGTGCTGGGGACGATCCCTGAGACGCCGATCCTCGAACACAGGATCGTCGTCCCACAGGGCGTATCGGGGAAGATCAGCTCGATCGTGCCCGAGGGCGAGTACACGGTCACCGAACACGTCGCCGAGATCGAGACCGAGAACGGCTCCGAGACGGTGACGATGCTGAAGGAATGGCCGGTGCGGCGCACGCACCCGCTGCAGAAGCGGATGAAGCCGTCCGTTCCTCTGATCACCGGACAGCGCGTGATCGATGCCCTCTTTCCCCTTGCCAAGGGGGGAGCGGCGGCGATCCCGGGCGGGTTCGGAGCGGGGAAGACGGTGCTGCAGCACCAGCTAGCCAGTTGGTCCGATGCCGATGTTATCATCTACATCGGCTGCGGTGAGCGTGGAAACGAGATGACCGACGTCCTAAACGAGTTTCCCAAGCTGAAGGACCCAAGGAGCGGCAGGCCACTGATGGAGCGGACGATCCTCATCGCCAACACGTCGAACATGCCGGTGACCGCGCGCGAAAGCTCGATCTACACAGGGGTGACGATCGGCGAGTACTTCCGAGACATGGGCTACCACGTCGCGTTGATGGCAGATTCGACCTCCCGCTGGGCGGAAGCGGTGCGCGAGATCGCGGGTAGGCTGGAGGAGATGCCGGTCGAGGAAGGGTTCCCCGCGTATCTGCCGGCGCGCTTAGCGGAGTTCTACGAGCGAGCGGGATACGGAGAGGTCGGGCCTGAGCGCTACGGGTCGATCACGATCATCGGCGCCGTCTCCCCTCCTGGTGGTGATTTCACCGAGCCGGTGACGCAGAACACCAAGCGCTTCATCCGCACCTTCTGGGCGCTCGACAAGCGCTTGGCGTTCGCCCGCCACTTCCCGGCCATCTCCTGGATCGACACCTACAGCGAGTATATCGATGAGATGGCCAAGTGGTGGAAAGAGGAGAAGAAGGTCGATTGGCGCAGCCTACGCCAGCGGATGCTCTCCGTCCTCTCGCGGGAGAACGAGCTTCAGAAGATCGTGCAGATCATCGGTCCGGACGCCCTGCCAAGCGATCAACGCCTGATCCTGCACGTTGCATCCTTGATAAAGGAAGGCTTTCTGCAGCAGAACGCGATGGACGACATCGATCGCTACTCCACACCGGAGAAGGAGTTTCGGATGCTCGATCTTATCGCGAAGTACGAGGACAGGGCAGAGAAGCTTGTGCAAGGTGGTCTTCCGATCTACCGCATTCAGGAGATGAAGGTGAACATCAAGCTCCTCACGATGAAGCAAGAGGTCGCAGACGACAAGCTCGAAGAGCTGGACGCAATCGAGCAGGAGATGAATCAGGAGTTTGACGAGCTGGAGAAGAGCCTGGTTACGTCGGATGAGAAGAAGGGATAAGATGAACGGACGAAGGATACACTTGGGAGTTGCACGGGTCTCCGGGCCATTGGTGTTCGTCAAGGGGACCGAGAACGTTAGCTACGGGGAGATCGCGGAGGTCGTCACCTCGTTCGGCGAGGTACGCCGCGGTCGCGTGCTGATCATCGATGGCGATACCGTCGCCATTCAGGTCTTCGAGGGGACGAGTGACTTCTCATCTGCCGACACGAAGGTGCGCTTCAGCGGCCACTCGCTAACGGTGAAGGTCTCGGAGGAGATGCTGGGACGCGTTTTCGACGGCACGGGCAGACCGCTCGATGGGGCTCCCCCGCCGATCAGCGGCGAGGAGCGCGACATCAACGGCGCGGCGATCAACCCGGTGAGCCGGGTCTACCCGAAGAACTTCATCCAGACCGGAATCTCCGCGATCGACGGGATGAATACGTTGATCCGCGGGCAGAAGGTACCTATCTTCTCGTCGAGCGGGCTTCCCCACAACCGCCTCGCAGCGCAGATCGTGCGTCAGGCGACGATCCCGGGGGAGGAATCGGAGTTCGTCATCGTCTTTGTCGCCATGGGGGTGAAGCACGATGACGCCGCCTACTTCGAGGAGACGTTCCGCGAGAGCGGGGCACTGGAGAACGTGGTCATGTTCCTGAACCTGGCCGACGATCCGTCGATCGAGCGCACGATCACCCCGCGCGTCGCCCTTACCGTTGCCGAGTACCTCGCCTTCGATCGTGATAAGCACGTCCTAGTTGTGATGACGGACATGACCAACTACTGCGAGGCGCTGCGCGAAGTGGCGACCGCGCGCGGAGACGTCCCCACACGCAAGGGCTATCCCGGGTACCTGTACAGCGACCTGGCCTCCCTCTATGAGAGGACCGGGCGCGTGATCGGATCCGAGGGGTCGATCACCCAGATTCCGATCGTCTCGATGCCGAACAACGACATCACCCATCCCGTCCCTGATTTGACCGGATACATCACCGAGGGGCAGATCGTCCTCGATCCGAAGCTCCATCGGCAAGGGATCTACCCGCCGATAGCAGTTCTTCCTTCCTTGTCGCGGCTGATGAAGGACGGGATCGGTGAGGGGTTCACGCGGGAGGATCACCCCAATGTCGCCAATCAGCTGTACGGAAGCTACGCCCGCGTGCAGCAGATAAGGAACATCGCCTCGATCATCGGAGAAGAGGAACTCTCAGAAGTGGATAAGAAGTATCTCAAATTTGGAGACTTCTTTGAGAAGCATTTCTTGAACCAAGGCGATGAGAACCGAACGATCGATGAGACGCTGGATCTCGGATGGAAGGCACTCGAACTCCTTCCTGTGGAGGAGCTGAGTCGACTGAAGAAGGCGCAGATCGAGAAGTACTACAAGAAAGGGGCTAACGATGCCACTCCTTGACGTTCCCCCGACGAAGGCCGTCCTGCTGGAGTTAAAGGAGCAGTTGGCGGTGGCCAAGAGCGGGTACGACCTGCTGGAAGAGAAACGGGAGGTCCTGGTAGGCGAGCTGTTGAACATCATCGATGATGCGGAATCTTTCCGCCGTGAGGTGAACGAGCAGCTCGCCTCAGCCTACGAAGTTCTGCTTGAAGCGGTACAGTCGCTCGGTGCGGAGCAGGTCGATCGCACCGCTCTCGCCTGTGTCGCCGAGGCGCACATCACGCTCAATGAGCGATCGGTGATGGGGGTTCCAATCCCTCTTATGAAACGGAAGCTGTTGAAGCTCAAACCGCAGTACGGCCTCCTTGGTACGTCGTACGCGCTTGACGAAGCGCTGCGGCGTTTCTATGATGTTTTGGAGAAGATCTTGCGGCTTGCGGAGACAGAGCGCGCGGCGTGGCACCTGGCGATCGAGCTCAAGAAGACGCAGCGGCGCGTGAATGCTCTGGAGAATATATTTATCCCGCAGTACGAGGAGACGATCCGCTACATCGAGGGACGGCTGGAGGAGGTAGAACGGGAGACGATCTTTCAGATGAAGCTTCTCAAAGAGAAGAAGGGAGGATGACATGAAGGCACCATTCGGCAAGATCCTTGTTCCGATCGATGGATCAAGTTACTCGATAAAGGCCGGTGAGTACGGGATCAGTCTCGCCAAGTCCTACGGCGCAGCGGTCATCTCTCTTTTCGTGATCGATGAGGCAGCCGTGCGGTCGTTGGAGCGTGTGGCGGGGCAAGACGCGCAGACACTGCGCCGGAAACTCCATAAGGAAGGGGAAGCCTGTCTGCACAGCCTGCACCAGCGCGCCTCAGAAGAGGGGGTGGAGCTGATCGAGGTCGTCAAGGAAGGGCTCCCGCATCGGGTGATCGTTGACCTGGCGCAGGAAGAGGGAGTCGATCTGATCGTGATCGGCAAGGTTGGACAGCGTGGACCACGCCGGATTCTGATAGGATCGGTCACCGAGCGCGTCCTTGAAGCGGCCAAGTGTCCGGTCCTGGTTGTGCGTCCGGAGTAGCATGAGAGTCGAGCACAAGGAGGCCTTGCTTCGGAGCGCCACATATTTCCTATGTATTATGGATAGTGGCGCAACTGCCGTATGATACATGGAGGCTATACGAACGGCAGGGCACAGGCCTCAACATCCCTTTTTCAGGGCACTACCATTTGTTCACTGCCTCACAGGTGACGAAGTTCTCACGGCCTTCCTACTCCCCAAGGGGAGGGAATTTCCATGTTTGTGACAAATGTACGCATGGAGATAAATCGCTTGCCGCCTAGCTTTTCTCTCTATTAGAAACTGATTGATCCTGTTTGATATTTCTCTTGACTTGACCAGTCGATTCGTGCTACAGTGACGTTGAAGTGGGGTAGGAGCTGGTTGATTGCTGTGCGTGTTTGGGTGTCAGTTTCTTATGGTCCTACTTAAACCATCGTAAGGATGATACGGCAGTGGGAAAGGAATACATCTATCAAGAGGACGAAATAATCGATAAGAGCCTCCTGTTGAGTCTGGCGATCCTGGCCGAAGCGAATGGTAGGTCAGTCGCTGAGGAGCTGAACATAGCTGTCTCCTCCTACGTCAAGGACAGACTCCCCCATGAACTGGGAAGGGGTGTGTTGCCTCTCTTTGCGGATATGGCCGGGGCGGATCGCTTCTTGTCCTAGGCTGGAGCAGGAGGTCACTCCCTCTTCTTGAGTTCTGCGACGGACGCTTCGAGGATTGTCCACGCTTGGTTATCCATGAACAACACCTGAGGAGACTTCTCGTCCCTGTCATCTTTGGCTAACCATACGCTTCCCACAAACTCGTTTGGAAACTCGCTCAGTTGCTGTGTCACCGCCGTGGTCCCCTGCTGATCTGCTATGAGGTAGAGGAAGAAGAGGCGATTGTACGATGCGTGCACCGATATCCCAGGGCCAGTCTGATCGATCTGCGGACCAGGCTGAGCGACCACGAACACCCACTGCGGATACTTGGCGGAATAGGCCGAGAAGAAGTCGGCTAGCGCCACGTTCGATCCGGTCTGCACATATCCCATTGTTACGGTGGAGTAATAATTCGCAAGAGACCTGAGCTCCGCGTCACTGATGCTGCTGAAGTCTATCTCCTCAGTCTTCCCTTTCGGGGTCGTCACGTTGATCCCGATCCCCGTCGGTAGGGTGACCGGCGCCACGTAGGTGATCTCCTTATCATAAGAGAGGTTATTTGCCACATCGTGCAGGTATATCTTCCCAGCGTAGCTCACACCGGGAACAGGGGTGATGAACGGAGACAGCGTGCTCACTGAGGCGATTCTCCCGCCGCAGTGCTTGCGGATGCGGTGAGAATCCGTTGCCAACGGTTCATTCGGTGAAGAGAGCGGATAGACGATCCAATCGACCACAATCTCGATGCACTCTGGAATGGGTTTGTAGTTCATGAATAGATAGAATCCAACTTGCGTGTTCCCAGTCTTGCTATCGACCTTGAACTGCACTCCAGATCGATCCTCCTGCCAGCTTGTGGCAAGAGACACCATAGATAGCAGCGAGATGCTGAGAAAGACGATTCCAACGGTGACGAGAGCTCTTCTCATATCTACCTCCTGGTCTCATTATACGGTCCATCCGCCACGAGAAGAAACTGCCCGCGTGGGTTCTGCCTTTCCCTTGTGGTCTGGTTTCACCCAACGGGCGTAATCAGAGAAAGGAGGGGCGGGGAAGAAGGAGGCCTGCCTTCCCCGCCTGTGCGATGAAGAAATGATTTACATATAGGATTATGCCTAGCTTGACCACGTTTCGGACAATGCTCTCAATCCGTCGTTGCTCGCTGAAAGATCAGCTGACTGATGAGCATGAACAGGATCGCTAGCCCCACGATCACTGCAAGTCCCGGGAGAATCTTGCTCCAGTCCCAACCGTGCAGCACTAGCTCACGGATCGGGCCAACGGCGTAGGTCACTGGATTGATTCTGGCGATCGCTGCCAGCCAGTTAGGCATCGCCTCACTGGGGAACAGAGCGGTACTCGTGAACATCAACGGCATGGTGAGGAAGTTGACGATCGCCATCAGCGTCTCCATCGTCTTGATCGATGCGGCCAAGGAGAGCGATATCGAGCTTAGAATCGCCCCGAAGAACATGGCGACGATCATAAGACCTAGAATCCCGGCAAATCCAGTCTCGAAATGCACGCCAAAGGCGGCGGCGATTCCCACAATTGCCAGTACCTGAATCCCGTTCTGAATCATCACGGCAAGCGTCTTCCCAAATGGGATCGCCCCACGGTGAATTGGGGCAGCAAGAAGCTTCTCCAAGTATCCGACGCGCCTGTCCCACACGATCGATATTCCGCCGAACACGCCTCCGAACAGGACGGTCATGATGATGATCCCCGGTGTCATGAAGGCCATGTAGTTGCTGACCCCCATCGCCTGGGCTACGTAGGGATTGTCGAACACCTTGCCCATCATGTTCCCCATCAACCCCAGCCACAGGATCGGTTGGACCAGCGTGACGACAACGCGCACCTTAGTGCGCAGGAACTTGATCAGCTCACGTTTGGCGATGAACCACGTATCGGTAAGTAGCGTCATTTCACTTTCTCCTTGCCTTACCGCGCATCATGCGCGCCTTGAAGTGCGTCTCCTTACTCTCTTCGGCATTGCGCATCGCATGCCCGGTGTAGTGTAGATAGACATCATCGAGCGACGCCTTCTTCAGGCTGACTGCGTCGATCGTGATCCCCTCCTTCTCACAGAGTGCGAACAGTTGGGGAACGATCTTTTCTCCCTCCTCGCTCACCATTATTCTGTGCGCCCCATTGCCGTTCTTCTCGATTGAGAGCACTTGCTCTATCTGCCTGATCCTTTCAAGGACGGAGGTAGGCTCAGAGTTGGCGCTGAAGGATACGGTGATCACATCGCCTCCGAGTTGTGCCTTCAGTGCCTCTGGGCGATCGATCGCCTTGATCGTCCCTCGATCGATGATCGTCACCCGATCGCACAGAGTGTCCGCCTCCTCCATATAATGAGTGGTCACGAAGATCGTCATCCCATGTTCCTCGCGCAGCCGCTCGATGTACGTCCAGATCACTTGGCGCGTCTGCACGTCCAGACCGAGAGTTGGTTCATCGAGAAACAGGATTTGCGGCCGATGGATCAGCGCCTCGGCGATGTCGAGCCGCTTGAGCATCCCGCCGGAGAAGGTCTCAGCAAGATCGTTTCGCCGCTCATAGAGATCGAACATCCTCAGGATCTCCTCACTGCGCGTGCGGATCTCTCGCCCGTTCAGGTGGTAATAGTGGCCCTGCAGGGTGATGTTCTCCCACGCGGTCAGGCGATCATCGATCGCCGTCTCCTGTGAAGCGTAACCTGTGGCCCTCTTGATCTCTGTCGTATGCTTGGTTATGTCGATTCCATTGACCAGAAGCCTGCCCTCGGTGGGGTTCACCAGGCCGATAAGGATCTTGATCGTCGTCGACTTGCCGGCACCGTTCGGTCCAAGGAAGCCGAAGATTTCTCCCTTGTCCACGGAGAATGAGAGCCCATCGACAGCGCGAACCCCGTTGCGATAGACCTTGACGAGATTCTCCACCTCAATCGTCTTTGACATAGTTCTTCAACTCCTCGATTGCATGTTCAACAGTCTTTGCTATTTCGTCTGCTTCGGCGGTGGATGGGCGCTGCATGAGGATCGCATGCAGTATCAAGCGCAATTGTTTGAGCGAGCGGGCAAGCTGCGGCGAGATCGATTGGAAGCCTTGCCCCGCTTCGGTAAGGCGTGCCAAATCATCCGACACCTCCTCGCCGAACAGCTCACCGAAGACATGGATCGACTGTCGCACGCTGCGCATCGCCTCATCCTTTGCCTGTTGGGCACGTTCTAGAGCTTCCCTTCCATCTCCGGTGAGGGAGTACAGCTTCTTGTCGCTCTCCTCGCGGTATTCAATCAGCCCATCCTTCTCCAGAGAGGCGAGGAGCGGGTAGATCGATCCGGGCGATGGTCGCCAGAATCCCGTCTCTTCTTCGATCTTCTTCATCAGAGCGTATCCAGAGATTGGAGATTCGCTCTTCGAAATAAGCTTCAACACGTAGAACCTGAGAAACCCTTGTCTCACATCGACTCCTCTTCGCCTTCGATATATCGGAGCCGATATGGTACTCACGAGGAGCGCGTGCGTCAACCTGTGCTGGGAAGAACAAGTCGCAGGGTGGAACAGAGCAACACTCTCCCGTTTGCTCGCAGTTGCCCGCAACACTGCTAGCACGCTACACTCTCTTGTGTTGCGATGGGAGGCTTGGAGATGCTAAAGACACTCCTGGTGATCTGCTTAGCGGGTGGAATGCTGCATGGTGGCGTAGTGCTGGCGATAGCTTCATCCCCGCGGCGGCCATTTCCACAACACGTCGTCTACGCACAAGGAACCATCGGTCCGAATCACCGCACCCAAGAGCAACTGGACGACGACGTGCGCGCCTTCTACGACCACTGGAAAGCCGCGTATCTTGCCAGAGTCCCGGGTAACCCGACTCGCTACCGGGTGCTGTCAGGTCCCGGCCGCACCGTCTCCGAGGGCCAAGGGTACGGAATGATAATCGTCGCCATCATGGCCGGTTACGATCCTGACGCTCAGGGCATCTTCGATGGATTGTGGTACTACACGCACGATCACCCGAGCAACATCGACCCGCGCCTAATGGCGTGGGAGATCCCGGAGGATGTCGGCGGCGAGGACAGCGCGTTCGATGGTGACGCTGACATCGCCTACGCGTTGATCCTCGCTGATGCCCAATGGGGAAGCGAGGGAGAGGTGAACTACCGCGCGGAAGCACGCGCGCGTATCAGCGCCATCCTTGAATCGACGATCGGTCCGCAGAGTCACCTGCCGACCTTGGGCGATTGGGTGAAGCCCGATGGTAATCCGTACAACCAGTACACTCCCCGCTCCTCCGACTTCATGCCCGCTCACTTTCGCGCTTTCTGGCACTTCACGGGGGACGCAGCTTGGGAAGATGTGATAATGGCATCACAACGAGTGATTTCAAGCCTGCAGCAAGCCTATAGCCCAGAAGCAGGTCTCCTGCCCGACTTCATTGAGCAGGACTCCCGTACCGATCATGGTTATCGTCCAGCAGACCCGAACTTCCTTGAAGGCCGCCACGATGGTGATTACTACTACAACGCGGGACGTGCCCCCTGGCGCATCGCCACCGACGCACTGCTTAACAACGACGGTGTATCAATGATGCAAGCACGCCGCATCGCCGATTGGATCGCTGCAGCGACGGACCGCAACCCAGAAAACATCAGGGCAGGCTATCACCTGGATGGAACACCGATCAAGGGAAGCGATTACTTCACCACCTTCTTCGTCGCCCCGTTTGGAGTAGCTCTGATGACGCAACCAGGAGAGCAGACATTCCTCGATGCGCTCTACGACGCCGTGTACAAAACGCATGAGGACTACTACGAAGACTCTGTAACCCTCCTTTGCCTGTTGGTGATGACAGGAAACTACTGGGAACCAACGGTCCCGCAGTACAACTAGGGTGCGAACGGCCGGAAGATTGCATTCCCGGGCCAGGTGTACTAGTATGATGTGTTGATGTTTACCCTCTACAGGTGATTGCGGTGAAGGTGATTAAGGATCTTCCAAAACTGGACCGGCCGCGGGAGAAGCTCTTATCCAAGGGCTCGATGGCCCTCTCCGATTCGGAACTACTGGCGATCCTGATCGGAAGCGGAATGAAGGGGACAAACGCTCTTTCGCTTGCCACGAAGATCCTGCGTATGGTCGATCTGCGATCGGAGAAGCTCGATGTGGAGGCATTGAAGGAGATCCCGGGAGTCGGTCCGGCCAAGGCTGCGCGGATCGCCGCCGCGTTCGAACTCGTGCGACGCCGCCTGCAGCGCGAGGGAACGCGAGTGCGTGAAGCAAAGGACGTATTGCCGTTCGTGCAACAGATCCGCGAGAAGCACCAAGAGTACTTCGTCTGCCTGTCGCTCAACGGAGCGAACGAGGTGATCGAAAACCGCGTCGTCACCGTGGGTCTGCTCGATTCAAACCAGGTCCATCCGCGCGAGGTGTACGCCGATCCGCTGACCGATCGTGCGGCATCGATCATCGTCGCGCACAACCACCCATCGGGCACACTCGAGGCGAGCCCAGAGGATGTCGCCCTGACGGATCGCTTGGCACGAGCGGGAAAACTCCTTGGAATTCCGCTCCTCGACCACATCATCGTCACCAAGCGTGGCTACCTATCGCTCAAACAAGCGGGCTACCTGTAGAAATAGGCATCGAGAAGATCTAAACTCCTGCGCATGGAACAGGAAGGCAGTAGACGCGCGGGGAAGATGCGCCTCATCTCCCCGCTCATGGCTCTATCCATCCTCTCGTCCACCGCGGGCGGGATCATCATGCTCGCCCAGCTCTATCTGAAGGACCTACTGGCTCCTCCGATCGTTATCAGCATGTTGACGAGCTTCGTCTGGCTGGGAACGCTGATCGGGAGCACGATGTGGGGAACGCTAGCGGACCGCTACTCACGCAAGCGCCTCCTGTTCTTCATTCTCATGACGAGTGCTGTTGCCACCGGTTCCCTTGCCCTCCTTCCCCCTGCTGCTGGCGTCCTGCCAGCGGTCTTTCTGCGCGTGTTGATGGTGACAGGGATCGCTCCCGTCACGATGGCGATCGTCTCCGCTGTCAGCACTGATGATCATCGCGGGAGGGACTTATCATACTTGAGCGCGTCCCGCTCGGCCGGATCAGCGCTTGGGAAGATCATCGCGGGATTCCTCCTCGCTGATCTTGGCTATCGTCTCAGCTTCTTCTCACTCGCCTTGCTGCCAATAGTCGCCTGTCTGTTCATACTGTTGCTTCCGCGCGTAGAAGATGTCAACGGTAGAAAACATCAGTCATTGCGTAGTTCCATTAGGACAGGCGGACTGAACGGCCTTTACATCAGCGGAGCGCTGCGGCAGATGGGGACATCGGGGGCGGCATCGCTGATCTTCGTGTACATGGCCACATTGGGGGTCCCGGTAGCGATAATGGGAACGATAAACGCCATCGGTGCGGCGACGTCCATCCTGGGGGCGCTCGTCTTTGGGAGGCTGTCTGACATCGTTGGACGAAAGACAATATTTGCCTTTGGCTTTGGGATATCGGCGATCGTTCCAGTGATCTTCGCCTTTTCCAGAGGCGGATGGGGGATTGCCCTCGGCTACTTCATCCTCGGAACGTCATTCAGCTCGCTCTACGCTGGATCGACGTCGTACATTGGTGATCGCACACCGATGGAGAGACAGGGAACGATGTTCGGCCTGTTCAACTCCAGTCGTGGAATAGGGGGAGTCATTGGCCCGCTGATCGCTGGTGCGTTGACCCCGCTCGTCGGCTTTCGCGGCATGTTCCTTGTCATGGCCGGGATAACCCTCGTTGGATTCCTTACAGTCCTCACAAAGACACACCAATAAAAAGGGGACAGGCTACTTTTTCACCAGGCAAATCCACTACACTACCCGTGCGAAAAAGTAGCCTGTCCCCTTTTCTTGAGGAGGAGTAGTGCTTTCTGCAGCAAGAGCTTGCTTCTTGGCCGATTCAGCCAGATGTTTGCTCCTGAGGGATGTGGGAGAGGGATGATCGATCTATTGTCCTTCTCGTAGGCCTGACCGATTGCCTCGTCGAGTTTGATATTGCCAATAAAACAGCGGATCGCCACTCTTCCCACCGGGATGATCAGCTCTGGCTGCACTAGTGCAAGTTCACGAGCGAGGAATGGCAGGCATAGCTTGCGTTCTGCCGTTGTTGGAACGCGATCTCCTCGTGATTTGCCCTTTCCTGGGTAGCACTTGGTTATCGCGGTGATGTACTGCTCCCGGCGAAAGCCTTCCTCTTCAAATCCCGCTTGCGCAAGCCAAGTAAATAGCCTTTTGCCTGCCGGGCCGGAGAAGGGCAGGCCCAGCTCGACCTCGCGTCCTCCCGGCGCTTGGCCGACGATCATGATTCGCGCTGTCGCGGGCCCGGAGAAGATTGCCCGTGGAGTGATCGGGTAGCCCGCTTCTGCACACATCCGACAGCGGCGCATCTGTTCGTGAAGTGCCGCAAGATCGCTGCTCGATCGTTGGTTCATGCGTTTATTGTACCCCGCTATGAGAGGCAAGGGGATCTTTGTCATTCCGAGAGGGTAGCCAAAGAGAAAGGGTCAAACACCAAGGCTCGCACAGAGGTGTAGAACCGCTTTACCACGAAGGACCTGTCCGCGTCCGAAGGACAGGCAGGCACGAAGAGCACGAAGGATGAGGAATAGGACAAAGCACTTGATATTGCTTGGTAACTTTCTGAGATTACACAGCAATCA
>JAGGSM010000158.1 GCA_021159105.1 Candidatus Bipolaricaulota bacterium | reverse complement strand
ATCAACATTTCTAGAAGTACCGCGCCGGGGCCAGATGCTATATCGGATATCAAGTCACCTCCTCGATAGAAGAGCGGAATGCTTCACCGCTGTTGTAGATGGCATGAGCAATGGAACTGGGGCTACACGAGAAACGCAACGTGGCAGGCAAGCTGCTCACGCTACCGGAAGCCAGCGGGCGCGAAAAAGCGACAACGCCCGTTTTATATTCAACCACACCGTCAATGGTGCTATACTAAAGCATCCAATACGTGCTATTTAACCGGGAGTAACGGAGGCCATCTCTATGACGGAAGTGTTTAACGTCTACTGCGATGAGAGCTGTCACCTTGAGCATGATCAGCAAAAAGTTATGGTATTGGGCGCTATATGGTGTCAGCTTGAGAAGGCAAGAGAGATCGCACAATCTATTCGAGTCATTAAGGAAAAACATGGTCTAGGCCAGGACTTTGAGATTAAATGGACTAAGGTTTCGCCGGGAAAGCTCGATTTTTACATCGACCTGACCAACTACTTCTTCGCGGAGCCGGATCTTCACTTTCGTGCCTTGATCGTGGCCGATAAGAACAAGCTTAGCCACGAGGCATACGACCAAAGCCATGATGAATGGTACTTTAAGATGTACTTCACCATGCTCAAAGCGATTTTTCGTCCCAACGCTTCCTACCGGATCTACCTCGATATCAAAGATACACGCAGCGCCCCCAAGGTGAGGAAGCTTCAAGACGTGCTCTGCAACAACGCCTACGACTTCTCACGGGAGATCATTCAGAAAGTGCAGATGGTCCGCTCACACGAGGTCGAACAGATACAGCTCACAGATCTTCTGATCGGGGCTGTAGCCTATGCCAATCGCAGTCTCTCCGGTAGCAGCGCGAAACAACGGTTGGTTGAAATCATCCGCGAACGTTCCGGATATAATTTAACCCGCTCTACTCTTTACAGGGAAGACAAGTTTAACTTATTCCGATGGACTACACAGGAAATGGATGAATGACGGAAAAGCCTCACTGGTTACCACCAATGCTGGATCTTATCGGTAAATCAGAGGAGGAGTGCCTTTCTATTTTGTATAAGATATTCACGAGGGATTTTAAGAACGGCCACCCTTCGTTTCGCGGATTGCCGGTGTGGTGGAATCGCAAAATTCTACCACAGCAACACTACGAAGAAGGATTTTGGCACCTTGTCAGTAGAGAGGAACATGATACAGTAAATCGCCGTTTAGACCTTCCTAGAGCGCAACGGTTACCTTGGTGTAAGCCCGTCCTTACCAACTCTGATGCGAGTCCAATCAAGGTTTGGAACTACCTTGAGCGCGGACGCTGGTTACGCACGTATGTTTGGCTCGAACCCTGGGACTACTGTGTTGTCCTTGAACATCGGAATTTATCAGGAAAGCAGGTTGCTTGGCTTATTACCGCGTTCCACGTCGATGGTGCATCAAGAAGAAGGAATCTACAGAGAAAGTTCGAGCGACGAGAAGGGTAAAATGCATTCGCCGCCCAACTGGACGGCGAAAGATCTCCTTCTACACATGGCAGATGAGGCTAACACTATTATAGAGACTGAAGTATGTAAGTCAAGCCTCCGAAGTGCCTCATTGAAAAAGTTACCGAAGCCAGGGCGAATTCCTCACAATTTGGGTTACCTAGCCTGGTGACCCGCAACAGCATCGAGGAACTGATTGAGTTCTGAAGGGCATAGTACAAATCACAAGGGGAAGACGAATTAGAAAGAGGATTCCGGTGCGCACCGGCTGGGATGGAGGGGAGAGGCCAGGGTACGTAGAATTGGGGTCGGTGCCTCATTGAAGAACGATCAGGCCCACATCGAGCAGGAGAACTGGACAGCGGTGAGAAGGTTGATCGGGTATGTGTCACATGAGTATCGGAAGACACCGTCGCACACAAGGTGCGACGGGACGAGAGCCGCGATTTTTTCGTGGAGTCGGGACTTGTTCCCAACCACCGACCGGGGAAACCTACCCGACCCTTGACATTTTGCATCCAGTTACACCACCCTTTGATCGTGCTATAATGATACATTCAGTATGGGCTCAGATGCCGGGAACAATAAATAGGCAACCCTCAACAGCGTCCAAGTCGTTCGCACGGTAAAAGGAAGTCTGAAAAACGATGGATGAATTGGAGAAAAGCCCCCTAAAGAAGGCTCGAGACCAGGCAGAACAGCCTACTGACTACGTGGAATTGTTAATCGAGGTGAAGGAACGCATCCGTTCCGCCCAGTACACCGCGCTCAGGGCAGTAAACAGGGAGTTGGTAGGCCTTTACTGGGACATCGGCCGGATGATCGCGGAACGGCAAAAAACGGAAGGTTGGGGAAAATCTGTCGTGCAACAGCTCTCAGCAGATTTGCAGGCTGAGTTTCCCGCATAGGTGGTTTCTCCCCATCGAACCTCTGGCGCATGAAGATTTTCTATTAGACTTACTCCAAAACGTCAAAACTCGCACCACTGGTGCGAGAAATAGCCTGATCACATAACATCATTATCTTGGGGTCTTTCGTAAGATGGCTGATCAGGGGAAGGCTGCGACACGGGAGCCCTCGGGGTATTAAGAGATTGAATGACACCCTCAAAGAGGTACCCATGTCGGCAACCGTTTCCCTAGCACCATTGTACAAGTTTCCTGGTTGGGTTGTAGACAGGATCGCAATCGGAGTAAATGGCAATACAGTCCGCGTTCATCTCAGACCAGATGGACGTAGTAACTGCAAAGATCACATCACGAGCACCAAGATCGAGGCATTCAACGCCACCATTGCCAGGATCGTTCGCCGAGCATGTGGCTACCGTGACTTAGAATACCTCTACCTTAAGATCACACAAGAAGCGATGCCATCGTGATCGGCCATCCTGCGAAAGAACCAGTTTTCTTTCAATCTGCGGGCGCTAACCTCTCAAACAGCGAAGCCGAAACGTGCAATTAGCCAGAGTGACAGGCCGTAATCAAGCGATTCAGATCGTTCACTTGTCTGTGACGGACACGCGGTGCTATGATGGTAGTGGAGGTGACTTATCGTGAAGGAGTTTTCGTTCACCATTGGAAACTGCCCAGGGAGCCTGGTGGAGATCGCGGAGGCACTGGGTAACGAACACGTCAATATCGAAGGGATCTCTGGGTCGACCGTGCTCGAGGAAGGGGTTATCTGCCTGGTGACGGACAACCCGGGGAAGACGCGCAAGATCCTGCAGGGGGCAAAGATCGACTACGAGGAGAACGAAGCGCTGGTCCTCGACCTCACGAATCGTCCGGGCGAGTTGGCGACACTCCTCGGACGGATGAGTAGAGAGGGGATCAACGTTCTCTCCGTGTACGCAGCCGTGGAGAAGCATCAGGTCATCCTCACCGTCGATCAGGTTGAGCGCACAAAGGAGATCCTCCGTATCGCGTAGCATGTGAGCGCGGAGCTCGGAACCACTATGAACGCGGAAGTCGGAGCTCGGAACGCGGAACAACAGGGGCCGAAGCGGTGACGTGTGATGGGTGAAGAGTAACGAGAGAGAAGCATAGTCTCGCAAAGCACGCCGTGTGGACGCGGAGCTCGGAACGCGGAAGTCGGAGCTTGGAACGCGGAACGGCAGAGGTGAAGCAGTGATGCGTGACCAGTAACGGAGGCGGGCGAGGTCGATGCCGAGATAACGTGGCAGACAAGCTGCTCACGCTACACAACCACACGGCCTCCCGCTTGCCTCGTGCTGCACACAGCACTCTTCGTGTCCTTCGTGGTGGATTCTTGTTTGTCCTGTCCCAGTGCAAGATGCTTGATTATCGATCAAGCGTCAATGGGGATGCGCACCTGCCCGTAGAGGCCATCGTAGCCAGGGATGACTTCGACATCCCCCGATCTTACGGCCATGATCCCACGCAGGATGCGTGCTGGCACGCGTCCCTCCATCTCCTTTCCCGGAAGGTCGAGGAGGATGCGAAATTCGCTCCCGAACTCCTCGATCAGACGGTCATATTCGCGGGAGACGGTCTTTGTCTTCACCCCAACTCCGAGCACCTGTGATAGGATCTCCTCCAGTGGGACGAGACTGGTGTACGGAGGGCAAACGACAGAAGCGCCCTCATCGTCGCGATCAGCGAGGTCCTCTACGCGGTGCAGCACGCCGATCGTCAGCGGCTTTCCGCACACGGGGCAGGTGTTGTCGCGCGCAATCGCCTCGCGAGGTGGTAGGACTACTCCGCACTTACGGTGACCATCGTAGTGATACTTCCCTTCCTGCGGGTAGAACTCGATCGTTCCCAAGAAGCGCGATGGATCGCGAGTCTTCATCGCTTCGATCACGCTTTCGTAGGTCGGTTCGGGGAGATCGAACAGGGTAGCCTCGCGCCCGAGCTTGCTCGGTGAGTGGGCATCGGAGTTGGAGATGAGCGTAAGTTTGTCGAGCGCCGACAATCGCCTGTTCATCGGTGGGTCACTCGATAGGCCCGTCTCGACGGCGAAGATGCGCCGCGTATACTGACCGAAGCACTCCTCGAGCGAATCGAACCCCGAGCGTGAGCCAAAGACCGAGAACCACGGGGTCCATACGTGCGCCGGGACGATCTCCGCCCTCTCATCGGCGTTCCACACAATTTCCGCCAAGTGCTGCGCGGAGATGCCGAGTATCGGCCGGCCATCGGAAGCGAGATTGCCGATCAGGGAAAGCCCTCGGTTGATCCGCTCCACGGACTCAATCGACGGGGCGAGGACGAGGATGTGCGTCTTGCGCACCCTTCCGCCCTGTTTCCAGATGAGACTGATCTCGCTAGTGAGCATGAGGAGGACATCATCGTGGCGATAGAGGCCGCTTCCTTCTGGAGCAAGCCCATCCTTCAGTTCTTTCAGCCACTGCGGGTGCGTGAAGTCGCCCGTCCCGAGAAGGCCGATCCCCTTGATCTTCGCCCAGTGGGCGAGCGCTTCCAGGTTCATCTGCGGGCTGGTAGCGCGGCTGAAGCGTGAGTGGATGTGTAGATCAGCGATCAGACGCATTGCCCTCTATCGGAGTGGGATAGAAGATCTCCGGGCAGTCTACGGTGAACGATTCAACGGCGACGGTGGCGTAGAAGATGCGGCTTGAGTGCTCGCTCGCCTTGACGGTGAACGCCGCCCGCTCCCCCGGCTCCAGGTCGTTTATCTCCACCGTCCCATCGGTGAGCCGCAGGCCGTCAGCATCGTAGAACTTGGCCTTGATCGTCACCTTGGGCAGGACGTTATCGCAGCGGTTCTCCACCTCGCCTCTCACCTGCACAGGGAAGCCAAGCGTCAGATTCCACGTCCTGATGAATGCCGCTGGAGCGACGTGTACTTCTTTGGACGTCGTTCCAGAGACGCCGCGATCGTCGGTTGCCACCAGCGTCACGAAGTACGTCCCTTCTTCCGGGAAGACGTGCACCACGTCGCGGTAGTAGTCATCGATGCTCGACCCATCATCGAACTGCCAGTTGAAGGTAGTGATGTAGTGGCCCGGAATCGTCGTGGAGTGAGAGAAGAAGTGATATCCGAGAAGGCCGCTCGATCCGTCCGGGCACCAAGTGAAGTCAACGGTCGGTCGCACGACAGGGCCGAAGCAGGACGTTGCCGCAATGCCTATGACAACGACGATGGATAGTGCCAACAGCTTCTTCATTTCTCCTCCTCGTTCATCTCGTTCATAGTGTAGGGGGATGGGCACGGCTCGGCAAGGGACGATCCATCAGATCAACCCGTCCCAGCCGAAGGCGCCAAGATCGATGCGCAGTCTATCATCGAATTGGACTCCTTCCCCCTGCAGTAGCTCGATCTGTTCTCTTCCCATGCGCGCCTCCCCCTTGGCGCTAACCACCCTCTGCCAGGGGACTGGCTCTCCGATTCGATCATTTCGCAGCGCTGCCAGAGCCCATCCCACCTGCCGGGCATACCCGGGCCGGCCGATTATGTAGGCTACCTGTCCGTAGGTCGCCACTCTCCCGGAGGGAATCTTCCGGATGACATCGTATATGTCCTGATACAGTCCGTGTTTCACGCTTCCTCCATTGCGTAATAAGCCCGTAGGGGGTAGAGTACTATCGGAGGAGCATATGTACAACATTGAACGAATTCGGAATGATTTCCCCGCTCTCCACAAGATGGTCTTCTTCGGGTCGGCCGGTGTGGGGCCGCTCCCGCGCGTGGCGATGGTGGCGATGCAGCGCTATTCCAAGGAGCTGCGCGTTGATTTCGCCCCTGCTGCGTGGGAGGCTGACCCGATCGCGGAGGTGCGAGATCTCGCTTCGCGGCTCATCAACTCATCACCACAGGAGATCGTGGCCACGACGAGCACTTCCTCCGGGATCAACCTGCTGGCCGGTGCGATCAGGTGGAAGCGGCACGACAACATCGTCATCAACGACCTCGAGTATCCGGCGAACGTCTTCCCCTGGCTGCATCAGGCGCAAAAGCACGGGCTGGAGATCCGCGTCGTGCGCTCGAAGGATGGATCCCTCCCTCTCTCCGAGGTGACAGCGGCGATCGACAAGAAGACGCGCGTTCTGGCGGTCAGTCACGTGGCCTACGCCAACGGAATGCGAAACGATATCCCCTCACTATCGGAAGAGGTGCACAGAAAGGGAGGGCTGATCTGCGTGGACGCCAGCCAGTCGCTCGGAGTCCTACCGGTCGATGTAGAAGAGATGGGGATAGATGTCCTGGCAGTGGGCGGAGAGAAGTGGCTGTGCGGCCCGCTCGGATCGGGGTTTGCCTACATCAGGAGCGACCTCGCCGAGAGCCTGGAGCCAGCGACGATCGACTACGAGGATATCACTGTCAATGCACACGATACGGTTTGGCAGGCCCTCATCTCCGGGGCCGAATATGCGATCGAGGACGCACCGCTGCGCAAGAACGCGCGCCGCTTTCAGAGGGAAGGCCTCTCCCCGATCGCGATCAAAGGGTTCGCCTCTTCCCTCTCGTACATACTCGAGTTGGGGAGTGAATCGATCGAAGAGAGGATCACACAGCTCGTGGGCTACCTGATCGAACGGCTGCGAGGGGCAGGGATAGGGATTATCTCGTCGACTGATCCGCGGAAGCGCGCGGGGATAATCACGGTGAGCGTCCCCTACAACCTCTCAAAGCAGCAGGAGGTCGCAAAGCTGAGACAGAAGCTGGAGGAGGAGAGGATCGTCGCTCACCCGCGCGGGGGCGGATTGCGCCTCTCCGTGCACTTCTTCAACACGGAGGAGGAGATCGACCAGATCGTTTCCTTCATCTCCAGGCTGTAGATCGGCTCAGCACACGAAAGAGGAGCACTGCCTACAGCTCACTTTCCCTCGCCACCCTGGCAGACCGGGCAGTAGTAGGTGCGCGTGTTGGCATAGCGGATCTCGGCGATCTTCGCCCCACAGATCGGGCACGGCTCTCCGGTGCGCTTGTAGACCGCCAGGAAGTCGCGTATGTCATCGGTGAACAGGCTATCGCCGATCCTATTCCTGATCTCCTCTATCGCCTCGCTCAACACGCTGATAGTGGCATCGTGCAGGCGCACGAACTCGTCATCCGACAGGGTGCTCACGTAGCGCACCGGTGATAGGTGAGAGGCGAACATGATCTCATCGGCGTACGCACTTCCGATGCCGGCGATCGCGCGCTGATCGGTCAACAGCTTCTTCACGTGGCACCTTCTTCCGCGGCCAAGATCCTTGAGCAGCTGTACGGTGAAATCAGGTGACAGCGGCTCCACCCCAGCGGAAGCGACCCCCTCCACATCGAGCGGATCCTCCACCGCATGCACCTTCGCCAGCTTGATCGGCCCGTTCTCGATCAGCCGCAGGTCCTCTCCGTCCGCGAACGCTATCTGCAGACCGGTGGCCTTGGTGATCTTAGTCCCACCCCTGCAGAGGACGAAGCGGCCGGCGACCATGAGGTGGACGACGAGGTGGAAGCGCGGCTCGACGGTCAGGATCAGATACTTGCCACGGCGGGAAACCGAAGAGAACGCTCTTCCTGAAAGGGAATTGATCATCGGCGAGGCGGTCTTCACTATCCCCGGCCGAAGCGCTCGCGCGCTATCGATCTCGCGGCCCAAGATGCGTGATGCCAGCACCTCCTTCAGCACTTCAAGATCCGGTAATTCTGGCATGCGCTCCTCCCCTCTTCGTACGCCCTCAGCAAGCCCATTATGCAGACAATACCGGAGATCAGCAACCTGCAGGCTGGACTTGTCTGGCATCAAGGTAAGTGGTATTCTGGTAAATGAACCACCCCGCCGTGAGCGGACCGTGTATCGAGAAGCTTCGTAAGAAGCACGCCCCAAGGGGCGGGGAGTCAACCCCTGCAGGGGATTGGATCCTGGGCTCCATGCGCATGAGATCGGGAGAGGAGCCTGTGTGAGGAGGGAGAAATGAATTACCCCGCCGCAAGCGGACGGACTGTCAAGAGGCTTCGTAATGAGAACGCCCCAACAAAGCGGGGAATCACCCCCTACAGGGGACTGAAGAAGAGCCTATTAGTCAGCTTGATTATCATTCCCGCCCTCTTCCTGTCCGTGTTCGCGGCCGGACGCGGGGTGACGATCAGCGAGATCGCCTGGGCGGGAAGTGCCGATAACCCAACGGCAGAGTGGATAGAACTCTACAACTCGACCGATTCCACGATCGACCTCTCAGGGTGGCGGCTCGTCTCATCCGACGGGACCCCGGACATAAGCCTCTCCGGATCGATAGATCCTCACAGCTACATCGTCCTTCACCGAGCAGAGGGCCGGCCAAGCGGCGATGGCATCCTGACGTACACGGGGGCGCTGCGCGACGGCGGCGAGGGCCTGCACCTGTACGATGCAGCGGGAGAGGAAGTGGACAGCGCAAACGCACAGGGGGGAGCATGGCCGGCTGGGAGCGCGGGAGATACCCCTCACGCAATGGAGAGGATCGACGAAAACGGGCCAGATAGCCCGGATAACTGGGGGAGTGCTCAGAAGAGAAGCGCTGATGGCTGCTGCTACGGAACACCGGGGGAGAGGAACTCGCTCTCCTACACCCCTCCACAGGCGTCGTTCACCTTCACCCCCGATCCAGCGCACCCTGATGAGGCGGTGCACTTCGCGGCGGACGCTTCCGTGGACCCAAGCACGTCAGTTTCCTACTATGCTTGGAACTTCGACGACGGGGCAATTGGGCGCGGGCAGACGTTCAGCCACACCTACGTCCAAACGGGCAGCTACTCCATCCTCCTCACCGTGGGGGACGATCGAGGGGGAGTCGCACACGCGGTGAAGGAACTGCGCGTGATCGCAAACACCCTTCCGTGCGCCGATTTCAGCGTTCGCTCCCAGCAGGGAAGGCGCGTTCTGCAGAGCCTCGATCCGTTACTGTTCATCGATGAGTCGTACGATCCGGACGGAGAGATCGTATCCCGAGAGTGGGACTTCGGAGACGGAACAACAAGCTCGCAGCAATCCCCATCGCACACATATGTGCATTGCGGGGACTACGTCGTGGGCCTCGATGTGACGGACGACAGAGGCGAGCACGCTTATCAGACGCGCTCGCTCAGGATAGAGTCGATCGCCCCTGTCGCAAGCTACACCTTCCCCGACGATATTCCGAACGTCGGTTCGCAGGTCATCTTCGATGCTTCGGGGTCGTTCGACCGCGATGGATCGATCGCATCATACGCCTGGGACATGGGAGACAACGGGAGCATCGACTACACATCGACCCTCCCAACAGCGAGCCTCTCGTTCCCGCATGGCGGGACGCACAGGGTGGCGCTCCAAGTGACCGATGATTGCGGGGTTAGCTCCCTTCCGTTCGTGGCGGAGATAGAAGTCAACTACCCTCCAACGCCGGCCTTTCAGGTCTCCAACTTCTATCCGAAGCAGGCAGAGGCCGTGCAGTTCACCGATCAATCGCACGACGATGACGGAACGATCTCCTCCTGGCGATGGGACTTCGGAGACGGGGCTTCTTCGAGCGAAGAGTCCCCTCAGCACGCCTACAATGCCGTGGGGACATACTCGGCAAGCCTGACAGTGACAGACGACAACGGATCGCAAGCGACCATCTCATCACAGATCAGCGTTGCGAACATCCCTCCAACCGCTCACGTCACAGCGAACGGGGCTGAGGGGAAGAGCGAGGTAGCAACAGGTGACACGGTCATGTTCGATGGATCGAAGTCACAGGACGACAAGGATCCCGTGCGCGCTGGGAAGATCGTCTCCTACCACTGGGACCTAGATGGGGACGGAAAATTCGAGCGTGAGACCACCAGCCCCAGCGTCACCACCACCTACCCGGAGAACGGCACCTACAAGGTACGGCTGCAGGTGGTCGATGACAGCGGCGCAACGGCCTTGTCCAACCAGGTTACGATCATCGTGCACGACCGGCCTCCCTGCTCCTCGTTCACCTTCTCCCCGAACGCGCCAACGGACGCAGATGAGGTAGTCTTCAGCGACGCGTCGAGCGACGCGGATGGGACGATAACCTCCTGGGAGTGGAGCTTTGGGGACGGGACAACTTCGACGGAGAAGGATCCTCATCACACCTTCCCCGACGATGGCACCTATGAGGTCAGCCTCACCGTCACCGATGACGATGGAGAGGCGTCCGCATCGTGCACGAAGACGCTCAGCGTGACAAACGCCATGCCCGTCGCCGTATTCGACCCTCCCACCGGGGCGCACGTTGGCGATCGAGTGACGTTCCACGATCGCTCGTACGACATGAGTACCCACGGCAGGATCGTGCATGTTGCATGGGACTTCGGGGATGGAACGTTCTGTCCCGGAAGCTCTGGAGGTTGCGATGGCGGGGATGTTCACAATCCGATCCATGCCTACGCTTCCGCTGGCACTTATGCCGTGCGCCTGGTCGTCATCGACGATGATGGAGCTCTCTCCTCCGCCTCGAGCACGATAACGATATCGGAGTAGCTCCGCCCTAGCCCGCCAGTCTGTACCCGAAGCCGCGCACCGTAAGCAGGATCTTCGGTCTGGCCGGATCGTCCTCCAGCTTCTTGCGCAGGAGGTAGACGTACTTCTGCACATCTTGCTGCGTGGCATATCGCTTCTTTGGCCACAGCTCAGCGATGATCTCCTCGGACGAGAAGACTTTTCCCCTCTCTGAGGCGAGGAGTCTGACCAGCGCATACTCCTTTGGGGAGAGTGCGATCTCCCTTCCGCGCAGGAGGACGAGCTTGCGATCATCATCGATCTGCAGCGTGTTTCTCTCCCCTACACACGCGGCACGACGGAGCACAGCGGCGACGCGCGCCCTGACCTCGGCAAGCTTGAATGGCTTATCGATGTAGTCATCCGCACCGCGGTTGAGGCCGCGCACCTTGTCGGCGACCCGCCCGTAGGCGGTGAGGATGATCACCGGGCAGTCGCTGCGCTCGCGGATCCAGTCCAATACGTCCCATCCGTTCATCCCCGGAAGCTTGATGTCCAGAAGGACGAGGTTGGGGGAGTATTCCTCGAACAGCTTCACCGCCTCCTCCCCACTGGCAACTCTTCTCACCTCGTGCCCCTCGACCCTCAGGGATGCTGAGAGGATCTCAGCGATGTCCGGCTCGTCCTCACAGATCAGGAGCCTCATATCCCCTCTCGCCTCCGCGTCGATTCATCGCCTGGAAGGAGGACGGTGAACGTGCTCCCCTTCCCTTCTCCATCGCTGTTCACCCACACTTTTCCCCTCATCTCTTCGACCAGGCGCTTGACGATCGACAGGCCGAGCCCATTCCCATCCGCCTGCAGCCTGCGCGCCCGCTCTGTGCGGTGGAATTCCCCGAATATCAGCTCGCGCTCCTCATCGACAATTCCGATCCCCGTGTCCGCGACCACTATCTTTCCTCTCCCCTCGCAGGGGGAGATGTACACTTCCACCGTTCCGCCACTGGGGGTGTAGCTGATGGCGTTCTGCAGGAGATTGGTGATGATCTGCATGACAGCACGTCTATCCGCATACGCTGCCACCTGCGGAGCGCTCTTGTTGACCAGTATCTTCAGCCCCTTGTCCCTCGCAGTGTTCATCAGCGAGGCCACTGCCTCATCCGTCAGCTCGACGAGATCGACGTGCGACGGGGAAAGATCACTCCTCCCTTGATCGATGCGCGATACGCTGAGCAGATCCCCGATCAATCTCGCCAGATGCTCCAACTGCGCCTGAACCCGCTCTATCTTCTCCCTCTGATCCGGCGCGAGCCCTTCCTCGGAGAGGAGGTCGATGTACCCCGAGATGATCGTCAGGGGAGTTCGTAGCTCGTGCGAGGCAACGCTCAAGAATCTCGTCTTCTCGCTGCTCAGCCGCTCCACCTGGGCAGCGTAGTCGCGCAGACGCTGCAGGTTGTGCTTGGCCTCTGTTACATCGTGCCCAGCAAGGATCCATCCTGCCTGCTCCCCGTCTGAATCGTAGCGGCGTCTTCCGTACCAGTGGATCGTCCGCTCCTCCCCGCTCCTGCAGCGGATCACCGTCTCAATCTCCCGCAGAGCGCCCTTGTCCGCGCTCTTGGCATCATGCCTTCCTCGCAGAGCTCTTCGGTACTCCTCATCCGAGAACAGGAGTTCCCAGATACGGTCGCTTCCCAACACTTCATCGCGTGAGTAGCCGGTGATCTCCTCTGCCTTGTCGTTCCACAGAGAAACCTTTCCCTCTCCGTCGGTCACGCTGATCCAGACACCGGCAGTCCTTATCAGCTCCTCATTGAACGAATGCAGCTGTCGCAGTTGCTCAAGAGCCCGCTTCTCCTGGGTCACATCCCTCAGGCAACCGACCGATCCACGGTACTCGCCACTGTCGTCGATGATCGGAACAGCGATGATGTGTGCCCAGAAGGATGTACCATCTGGCCGCACGAACATCGTGTCGTAAGAAGAGCGTGCGCCGTCCCTGCGCGCCCGTTGCTCGCGCGCCATCAGCTCGCGGAAGTCGGGGTGGGTCCATGCTGAATAGTCCTTTCCCAGCATATCATCATCACCGACGCCGAACAGCTGGCAGGCGCTCCTGTTCAGCTGCGTCATCCTCCCCTCGGCATCGAGGACGACAACGCCTTCTCCCATCGTGTCGAGAATCCTCTTCAGGTGATCGTTGACGTCGCGCAGCTCGCGCTCAATCCTCTTGCGCTCGGAGATATCGGCCGCGTGTATGAGCACGAGATCCGGGGGGACGTACCCGGTCGTCACCCACAGCGTACGGACCTCGCCAGTTGTGATGAAGCGATGCTCCATCTCCCCCTGCAGCGAGCGATGGGTGCGATAGCACTCCAGCATCCCCGCGCCGATCTCAGGTTGCTCGGGGTACATCTCACTCGCCCGATCACCGACGAAGGAGCCGATCTTCCCTCCGGTCATTTCGCGCATTGCATCGTTGTACTCCACCAGCTCGAAGTCCCCGTCCACGTGGCGCCAGGTTATGGTCGGCAGCGGGCTCGCCTTGTACTGGGCCCGCCACTGTTCGCGCGTTAGCAACAGTTCCTCTTCGACCCGCTTGGTCTCGGTGATGTCCCGGTTGATCGAGAGGCTGGCCCTCCTTCCGCGATAGGTGATCGGTACCTCGATCACCTCCTCCCACCGCTCGCCACCGTCAGCGCCGACCCTGCTGATCACGTAGCGCGCTGTCTCTCCCCTCTCCAGGGATCCTTGTATCTCTTCCAGGCTGGGCTCGATACTCAAC
>JAGGSM010000219.1 GCA_021159105.1 Candidatus Bipolaricaulota bacterium | reverse complement strand
CGTGCGGGCGATCATGTACTACCCGCAGGAGCTGGGGCGAAACATGGACGAGTTCTTGCGCATGATCAAAGGATTCCAAATTGCTGATCGTGATGGAGTCGCCATTCCCGCTAACTGGCCGGAGAACGAGCTTGTCGGAGATGAGGTAATCGTCCCGCCAGCATCCGATGTTGAAGCGGCGAAGAAGGTCGTAACGCAGTACGATTGCTACGATTGGTGGTTCTGCCACAAGAAGCAGTAAAGGAGGAAGGATATGATCGGAAAACGGATGCAGGACGCGATGAACGAGCAGATCAAGCACGAATTGGAGTCCGCATACCTCTACCTATCCATGGTCGCTTATCTCAATGCCGAGGGATTAGAGGGGATGGCACAGTGGATGACGGTGCAGACGCAGGAGGAGATGGCGCACGCGATGCGTTTCTTCAATCATATCAACGAGCGCGGTGGAAGGGTGGAGCTTCTCCCCTTGGCGCAGCCGCAGAAGGAGTGGGCTTCACCGCTTGAGGCGTTCAAGGCGGCCTACGCCCACGAGCAGTTCATCACCGGGACGATCGATGATCTAGTGAAGGTCGCCGAGGAGGAGAATGACAACCCAGCGAAGATCATGCTGCAGTGGTTCGTCTCCGAGCAGGTCGAGGAAGAAGACTCGACGCGCAAGGTGGTCGAGCTCCTAGGACGGATCGGCGATTCCGGGCATGGTCTTGTTATGGTAGACCGTGAGTTGGGTGCGCGTCCGGCGGCAGCACCGACTTCAGAAGGGGAAACAGCATGAGCCAGTTTAAGATAGCAACGGACTCAGCAGGGCTGAATCAAGCCCTGTTTGAGGTGACACATGGTCTGTACGTCCTCACCGCTGTTCGCGGGGGGAGAAACAATGGCCAGTGCCTCGACGCGGCGATGCAGATCACCAACGCACCGCCGCGGATAACGATCGGGGTAGGGAAGAAGTCGCTCACCCACGAGATGATCGTCGAGACGGGGAAGTTCGTGCTAAATGCTCTAGACCGCGAGGACCTGAACGCATCGGAGATCGTGCGCCGCTTCGGGTTCCAATCGGGTCGCGATGTGGACAAATTCGAGGATTTTCCATACGAAACCGGAGAGAACGGGATTCCCATCCTGCCGGGCGCCAAGGCGTTCTACGAGTGTACGGTGTTACGAGAGTTCACCGTCGATCTTGGAACGCACACCCTGTTTGTTGCCTCTGTCGATCGGGCTGGAACGAAGGAAGATGGAGACCCGTTGACCTACAACGAGTATCGAAAGAGCATGCGAAAAAGGAGGTGAGCAGAATGGAGAAGTGGGTATGCACTGTGTGCGGATACGTCTATGACCCGGGGGTCGGTGACCCGACGAGCGGGATAGAGCCGGGGACGCCGTTTGAGAGCCTGCCCGACGATTGGGTCTGCCCCGATTGCGGCGTGGGGAAGGACATGTTCGAGAAGCAGTAATCGATACGACCTGCCGAACGGTTTCGCCTTGACAAGGCGGGTGTTTGGCCGGATAATAAGATAAAAAGATCGTTTTATCTGGAGGAAGGATGCTCTACTCTTTGACTACGAAGTACGCGGTGATCGCCCTGGTCGAACTGGCCGAGAGGGAGGCCGCGACACCGGTCAGGGACATCGCGCGTGCGCGGGAGATCCCATCGGCCTTTCTGGCCAAGCTCGTCCCGCAGCTCGTCCGCGCCGGGATCCTCTCCTCAACACGGGGGAAGAACGGGGGTATCAGCTTCGCTCGCTCTCCCAGCAGGGTCTCCCTCGCTGATGTGGTGCGCACGATCGAGGGTGAGGGCTACTTCCGGGAGTGCGTGTTCGAGCTGTTCCCGTGCGACGGCCGCCCGGGCTGTCCGCTGCACGACCTGTGGGATCCGCTGCGCGACAGGATAAGGGACTTCCTGGAGGACACGACGATCAAGAGCGTGGCCGACAAACTTGCTGCGGCAAAGGAGAGATGATGAGCGAACTAATATCGAATCAGAGAAAGGATGCGCTGCGTAAGATCGTCGCGCGCCTGCATGCGGGAGAGTCTCCAGAGGCGCTGAAGGAAGAGTTCAAGGGAGTGCTGGGTGAGATCACCCCGCTCGAGATCTCTCAGGTCGAAGCGGAACTCGTAAGTGAGGGGACAACGCGGGAGGAGCTGATGAGCCTGTGCGATGTGCACATGGCGATGTTCAAGGAGTCGCTCTCCGTGGAGCCGGACATTCCCAACTGGCACCCGATCCACATCCTATTGAAAGAGCACAGGGGGATGCTGGATGCTTCCGAGCGCATTTGGAAGATTGCGCGCGATGAATCCGGCGATGATGACCTGCAAACGCTGGCCGCGAAGCTGTCGGATACTGAGGTTCACTATCAGCGCGAGGAGAACGTTCTCTTTCCCTACCTTGAGAAACACGGGATCACCGAGCCACCGGCGATCATGTGGATGGAGCACGATCGCATCCGCGCCGAGCGCAAGGCTGTAATCTCGCTGATCGAATCCGGTACCAGAGGGAAGCTCCTGGAGGCAAAGGCGCGCGGGCTGTACGACCTGTTCTCCTCTCACTTTCAAAAAGAGGGGAAGATCCTGTTTCCAAGCGCGCTCGACGTGATCACGGACACGGAATGGAAGCGCATCCGCAGGGAGTTCGACGGAATCGGGTACACCCCGTTCGCCGGTGATATTCCTCCCGCGCCAGCGCTTAGTGATGAAGAGAAGTCGGGCGATGAAGGACAGATTGGCTTCACCGCCGGATCTCTGTCTTTGAAAGAACTCACAGCGATCCTTGATACTCTGCCGGTGGATATCACGTTCATCGACCTAGACGATCGTGTGCGTTACTTCAACCAGGCTCCGGACCGCGTGTTCGTCAGGAGCCCGGCGATCATCGGGAGGGCTGTGCAGAACTGTCATCCGCAGAAGAGCGTGGCGATAGTCAACAAGATCCTGAAGGAATTTGAGGACGGCGAGCGCGACGAGGCGGAGTTCTGGCTCAATAGGAATGGGAAGACAGTGTACATACGCTATCTTCCGGTGCGGGGAGAGTCCGGTGTCTACCTGGGGACACTCGAGGTAACGCAGGACATCACGAAAATAAAGGCGATCGAGGGGGAGAAGACCCTCCTCGACGAAGCGTAAAGGAGGAGTAATGCCAGAAAAACTGGACATGTTTTGTTACCAATGCTCGCAGACCGTAGGAGGAACCGGCTGCACCGTGCAGGGCGTGTGCGGCAAGACCGCGACCGTCGCCCGGCTTCAGGATAACCTGATGTTTGCCACTAAGGGGATGGCTGCCTATCTCTATCATGCACGTGAACTAGGACATACGGACGTCGAGATCGATGCATTCCTGGAGCGTGTCTTCTACGCCACGTTCACCAACGTCAACTTCGACGCCAATGACCTCGTCCGCTTCGCTACTGAGGCGGGGGAGATGAACCTGCGCACGATGCGTATGCTAAAGGAGGCGCACATCGAGGCGTACGGTGAACCGCTTCCAACGAAGGTCTCGACAGGGACGGTCAAAGGACATGCGATCATCGCTACCGGCCACGGGCTAAGGGCGCTGGAGGAGCTGCTCAAGCAGACGGAAGGCAAAGGGATCAATGTTTACACTCACTCGGAACTCCTCCCGGCACACGGTTACCCCGGCCTGAAGAAGTACAAGCATCTAGCGGGAAACCTGGGGAAGGCCTGGTTCGACCAGAAGAAGCTCTTCTCCGAGGTGCCGGCGGCGATCCTCGTGACGTCGAACTGCGTACTACTGCCGAAGGATGAGTACAAGGATCGGATATTCACCACCGGCCCAACGAAGCTCCCCGGTGTGAAGCACATCAATGGCTACGACTTCTCCGAAGTGATCGAAAAGGCGCTGTCTCTTCCTGAGCTTCCCGATGCACCAGGAGAAGTTACACTCACAACCGGGTTCTCACTCTCTACGCTCCTTCCGCTAAAGGACAAGATCAAGGAGCTTGTGGAGTCCGGGAAGATCAAGCACTTCTTCCTCGTTGGAGGGTGCGACGCACCACTGCGCAAGTCGACTTACTATCGCGAGTTTGTGCAGAACCTCCCCTCGGATACGGTCGTTCTGACCCTCGCCTGCGGAAAGTTCAGGTTCAACGATCTCGACCTCGGAGATATCGAGGGGATCCCGCGACTGATCGACCTTGGGCAGTGCAACGACTCGATCGTGGCGATCGACTTCGCGGTGGCGCTCGCCGACATGTTCGGCGTGGGAGTGAACGACCTTCCTCTGACCCTCGTCCTATCTTGGATGGAGCAGAAGGCGGTTGCCATCCTGTGGTCGCTGTTGTCGCTTGGAATCAAGGGGATCTACCTTGGCCCGATCCTTCCAGCGTGGGTGAACGACGACATCCTCAAGGTGTTGCAGGATAACTACGACCTGCGCCTGATCGGGGAGCCAAAAGAGGACATCGCCCGCATGTTGAGCTAGAAAACGAGGATACGTAGCGTCGCACAGTGTGCGGCGCTACGTAAAGCATGCAGCATTTGGCGTCACGAATATTCTTAGGGGGCAAAATGAATCCAAGAAATCTCACAGAGCGCGTAAGTCTCCTCGGAGCACAGGATTTCGATCGGCGCTCGTTCGATGAGCTGATCCCGCTTCCCGACGGGACAAGCTACAACGCATATCTCGTTAAGGGAAGCGAGAAGACAGCCCTCATCGACGCTGTCGATCCGAAGAAGATCGGTGTACTACAATGGCAGCTTCAGGGGGTAGAGAGGATCGACTACTTGGTCGTGCAGCACGTGGAGCAGGACCATTCCGGTTCCGTGCCATGGGTGCTGGAACGTTACCCACAGGTGCAGGTTCTCTGTAGTCCAAAGGCCAAATCGATGCTCATCGATCACCTGCATATCGATCCTGAGAGGATAAAGACCGTGGAGGACGGTGAGACGATCAGCCTTGGCGATAGGACTCTGGAGTTCCTGCACGCCCCTTGGGTGCACTGGCCAGAGACGATGCTCACCTACCTGCAGCAAGAGAAGATCCTGTTCACCTGCGACCTCTTTGGCTCGCACATCGCCTCTACGCAGGTCTTCGCTACGGACAAGGGTAGGGTGTATGACGCGGCCAAGCGCTACTACGCCGAGATCATGATGCCTTTCCGCCCCATGATCACCAAACACTTGAAACGTCTAGAAAGCTATGAGATCGAGATGATCGCTCCCAGCCATGGGCAGATCTACGATGAACCTGGATTCATCATCGATGCCTATCGGCACTGGGTGCTCGATGAGCCGAGGAACGTCGTTCTCCTCCCCTACGCCTCGATGCACGGGAGCACGCAGGTGATGGTCGATCGTCTGATCACCGCCCTGGTCGATCGCGGGATCGAGGTTGCGCCGTTCAACCTGACGGTGACCGACATCGGCAAGCTTGCCGAAGCGCTGGTTGAGGCGAAAGCTGTTCTGTTTGGGACGCCGACCGTCCTCGTTGGGCCTCACCCGAGCGTCGTCTCCGCGGCGTACCTGATCGCCGCCCTCCGCCCGAAGCTGAAATACGCAGGGGTAATCGGCTCCTACGGCTGGGGAGGGAAGGCGCCGGAGACGATCAAGTCCCTCACGACATCGCTGAAGCTCGAATGGCTCGATCCGGTGATGGTCAAGGGCCTGCCGCGGGAGGAGGACCTGTCTCGGGTCGACTCCTTAGCCGAGGAATTGGCGAGGATGATGAAAGGAGAGTGAGTGTGATGAATCGAAGCTACAACATCGATGAGATACTGGCGATGGCAGAAAGAATAGAGCGGAACGGTGCGGAGTACTACGAGCGAGCAGCGGAGCTCACTGAAGATGAAGGTAAGAAAGCCAAGCTACGCAAACTGGCCGATATGGAACGCAGCCACGAAAAGACATTCGCCGATATGCGTGCGTCTCAGCCGGAGGAACAAGCGTCCTTTGACCCCGATGGAGAGGCGGGTCGCTACCTGGGAGCGATCGTCGATGGGAACGTGTTCGACTACCGGAGCGCACCGGCGGCGGATCTGGCGGGGAAGTCGCTTGTCGATATCTATCGCAAGGCGATCGACCTGGAGAAGGACTCGATCATCTTCTACCTGGGGATCCGCGAGCTCGTGCCGGAAAAACTCGGGAACGCCCAGATGGACGACATCATCCGCGAGGAGATGGGGCACATCGTCCTTCTGAGCGATGATCTTGCCGTGGAACTGGAGAAATGATGAAGCCGCTCCTTGAGATTGAGAGACTTACTGTGGCAATCGATGATGCGCCACTCCTCTCTAACGTCAACATGACAATAGCTGCAGGCGAGATCCACGTTGTCTTCGGGCCGAATGGAACGGGGAAGTCAAGCCTAATCAAAGCGATCATGGGCCTTCCTCCCTACCGAATCGTATCGGGGGATGTACGGTTCGAGGGGAAGTCGATCCTGCATCTTCCGATCGATGAGCGGGCACGACTGGGAATTGGCCTTGCCTTCCAGCAGCCACCAGCGGTGCGCGATGTATCGCTCGCCGCGCTCGGTAAAGCGCTTGGGATCGACAAGCGAAAGCTCCACGACGAAGCGACTCAACTTGGAATGGACGGGCACATCAACCGTGGCTTAAACGACGGCTTCTCCGGTGGAGAGCAGAAGCGAAGCGAACTCCTCCAGCTCCTGTTGCAGCAACCGAAGCTCCTCCTCCTAGATGAGCCGGAGTCCGGAGTGGACGTGGACAGCCTCAAGCTCCTCACTGCGGTGATTGAGCGCCTGTTTCAGCGGGATTTGCCGATCAGGGAGCGCACGGTCGGCGGAATCATCGTCACCCACACCGGGAGCGTACTCAAGCACTTGCACGCTACGCGCGGCTACGTCCTCGTAAATGGGCGGATCATGTGCTCGGGAGCGCCGCTCGATATCTTCGATCAGATCGCTGAGAACGGGTTTGGAAACTGCCTTGCCGAGGCGCAGATAAAGGAGAAGATCCATGACTTTCTCAAAGGATAAGCTCGATCTAAAGAAGGTAGGCTACGATGAAACCGGGGAGACCCCGCGCTCAGCATCGTTCTTGCTTGAGGATGACACAGCCCGCGTGTCAACATCGAAGGAACGCGAGTTGGTGATGGATTCGATGCGTCGCGCGCGGGTCGACCGCCCCTGGGTGAGGGAGCTCGAGTGGAGCCTGGTTGACCCCGATTCCGATGAGTTCACCCGCCTTGTCGCCAGTCACGAAGACCCGGCTGGTAACTTCATCCACGTGTTGGAAGGGGCGAAGATTAGGTTTCCGGCCCAGTCCTGTTTTCTCTTGAAAGCCGATCGAAACGAGCAAGTGTTGCACAATATCATCGTTTTGGAGCCGGGATCGGAGCTTCACCTGATCACCGGATGCACTGCGGCCTCGTACTCCAACGCCGGTAAGCACATCGCTGTGACCGAGATCTTCGTGCGGGAAGGGGCGACCCTGACATATACCATGGTCCACGACTGGGCTCCGGAGGTGGAGGTACGGCCGCGGACAGGGATCGTTGTCGAACAGGGAGGAACGTACCTCTCCAACTACATCGCTTTGACTAGGGTGAAACACATCGACACAAACCCGCTCGCTATCGTTGAGTCGGGCGGCACGGCAAGGTTTAACTCCATCCTGTACGCCAAGGAGGGATCGCACTTCGATGTTGGGGGAAGGATCAACCTGCGCGGCGTTGGATCGCGGGGTGAGATCATCAGCCGCGTCGTGGCGACGAAGAGCAGCGTTATTTCGCGGGGCCTGATCGAGGGGAAAAACGCCGACACCAAGGGGCACATGGAGTGCAATGGAATCATGCTCGACGAGGAAGCACTAATCCACGCCATCCCAGAGCTGAAGGCGACTTACCCCGATACCGAGCTATCGCACGAAGCAGCGGTTGGAAAGATCGCTGGGGAGCAGCTTAACTACCTGATGAGCCGCGGCCTCACAGAGGAGGAGGCGCGGGCGCTGATCATCCGCGGTTTTCTCGACGTCAAGATTGAGGGCTTGCCGCAGTCACTTCAGAAGGTGATCGATCAGATGATCGAGCAGGCGATGGCCAAGGAGGCAATTTAGATGTCAGCTGAAGTAGGAACGAAAGCTCTGGGGTTCGTCCTTTCCGATCAACACGGCGAGAAGGTAAATCTGGAGGATCTTCGTGGAAGAAAAGTGATCCTGTCATTCCACCCGCTCGCGTTCACCCAGGTGTGCGCAAAGCAGATGAAGGCCTTGGAGGAGAATCGTGCCGAGTTCGAGCGACTGAACACGGTCGCTCTTGGAATAAGCGTCGACTCCGTCCCAACGAAACATGCCTGGGCCAATGATCTTCAGATCAAGGGGACGAAGCTCCTGTCCGACTTTTGGCCGCACGGCGGTGTTGCGGAATCCTACGGCATCTTCCGGGCGGCCGACGGCTACTGCGAGCGAGCGGTGATCATCCTTGATGAAGAGGGGATCGTTCGGTGGTCGAAGGTCTATCCGATAAGCGAGGTCCCCGACATGGGGGAGATTCTAGAACAATTATGAAACCAAGGAGGTTAAGTATGCATCCAATGACAGAGGAGAACCTGAAGGCGGCGTTTGCCGGGGAATCACAAGCGCACATGCGTTATCTGGCGTTTGCCGATGCGGCAGAGAAAGAGGGAAAGGCGAACACAGCGCGCTTGTTCCGTGCCATCGCCTACGCCGAGCAGGTGCACGCCACCAACCACCTGCGCGAGCTTGGAGGGATCAGCGACTCTGCAGCCAACCTGCAAGAGGCGATAAACGGGGAGACGTTCGAGGTGGAGGAGATGTACCCGGCCTACGACGCAGTGGCGAAGCTCCAAGGCGAGAACGGTGCGACCCGCTCGATCCACTACGCCATCGAGGCGGAGAAGATCCACGCCGACATGTACAAGTCTGCGAAGGCAGAAGCCGACGCCGGAAAGGACACGGAGATCGGCAATGTCTACATCTGTCCGATCTGCGGCTACACGGTTGAAGGGGATGCTCCGGATAAGTGTCCGGTGTGCGGAGCTCCGCGGGAGAAATTCGTGGAATTCTAGAACGTGGCACACAAGGTGCGACGCTACAATATCACGTAGCGTCGGAGCTTGTCTCCGACGTTATCAAGAAGAAAGGGAGGTAATTCAGATGCAATTAGGTGAACTGATAAAAACTGGATCACAGGAAGGGAAGGAGAAGCACGTACCGGTCATCGAGCTTGTAAGCTGCGAGGAATGCGGCACAAACGCGGTGAAAATTACAGTCGGGAAAGAAGTACCACATCCGAACACGATCGAGCATCATATCAAGTGGATCGCCCTGTTTGGGGTGAAGAAAGGCGTCGCCGTTCACATCGCCACGTTCGATCTCGGCCCCACCTACGGGATCCCCGAGGTAATGACCCACGTCAATACGGAAGGACTCTCCGAGTTGATCGCCGTCGAGTACTGCAACGTCCACGGCCTGTGGGAAGGCTCGCTCAAACTCTAAAGGAGGCTGAAATGGCGGAAGAAGGAAAGACCTACGTCTGCGACATCTGCGGGCAGGAAGTTAAGGTAACCAAGTCCGGAGCGGGTACGCTCGTCTGCTGCAATCAGTCGATGCACCCAAAGGAAGGGTAGGGCCACGACATCAGATGAGAATACGGGCCTAGGAGACAAATGAATTGATCGGAGGGAGGGGCCTTGCCCCCTCCCGTCCCCGCGATCTGGGGAAGAGGACTGACGGAAGATGAAGGCAGTGGGGAAGAAACGCTGTGCAAGGTGGATCGGGATGGCGATCGTCACCGGGGTGGTGTTGTGGGCAATCGCCTCGATCCCTCCGGCGTCGAACTTGCGGGAAGTTGGGAGGTACACAATGGTTGAGGAAGCTCGGGCTGCAGACGATAAGACCCAGCCGATTCACGCGACAGGCGGCGAACGAGCCACTTTCGCCGGAGGGTGCTTCTGGTGCATGGAGGCGCTCTTCGAGCCGCTAACCGGCGTCCTGGACGCGATGTCGGGATACACTGGAGGAAGCGTGCCCAACCCGACCTACGAAGAAGTCTCCGCCGGTGCCACTGGGCATTTCGAGGCGGTCCTGGTGCGGTACGACCCGACCCAGATTTCGTATCGTCGGTTGCTGGAAGCGTACTGGAAGCACATCGACCCCACCGACTTCGGTGGGCAGTTCTACGATCGCGGGAGCCAGTACCGCACGGCGATCTTCTACCACGACGAAGAGCAAAAGCAGCTTGCGGAAGGATCGAAGCAGGCGCTGGAGGAGTCCGGCATCTTCGACAAGCCCATAGCCACCATGATCCTGCCAGCCGGGGAATTCTATCCTGCCGAAGCCTACCACCAGGATTACTATCGGGAGAACCCGGAGCGATTCCGGGTCTACGTGGCCGCTTCCGGAAAGGAGTGGTTCTTCGAGGAAGCGTGGAGAGGGCAGGATGATTTCCGGTTCTTCCCAGAGAAGCCGTGGATGCGGTTCGAGAAACTGTCGCAGGAAGAGCTCAGTCGAGTTCTGACGCCGCTGCAGTACTCCGTCATCCAGGAGAAGGGAACGGAACCCCCATTCCGTAACGAATACTGGGACAACCATCGCCCCGGAATCTACGTGGACGCTGTCTCCGGCGAGCCGCTCTTCAACTCTCAGGACAAGTTCGATTCAGGCACGGGCTGGCCCAGCTTCACGAGATCGCTGGAGCCGGATAACATTGTGGAGCTGCAAGATGCGGACCTCAGCATCGTCCGGGTCGAGGTGCGCAGTAGGCGCGCCGATTCTCACCTGGGCCACGTGTTCCACGACGGTCCTCCGCCGACGCACCTCCGCTATTGCATCAACTCTGCCGCCCTCCGGTTCGTTCCAGCCGAAGACCTGGAGAAAGAAGGCTACGGCGAATACCTGGAGCTGTTTAAGAAATAGAGTGCGCGGTCAACTACGTCTTGCCTGCTGGATGGGCCCCTGATCTAGCAAGCGGAGGATCGGAGCGTTTCATGAGAACCGATGAATTACTTGTGTGAGCGAAGCGCCGTTGGTACGACCATACTCATGTCGAGTAGGAAGACTAACCTTGAAGCAGAAAAAAAGTTGATGATGAACGATGTATCGGCTCAGATAAAGTCATGCTGGATAAACACAGAACGTCTAGTACAACACACGGCTTATGACGCTCATGGAATGTAATTTGGGAGGTAAGAACGATGCTATTTCACCAGGTCCCACAGTTTACCCTGCGATCTCACAGCGGGGAGGAAGCACAATCGGCCCGATTTGCCGGAAAGTACCTTGTTCTCTACTTCTACCCCAAGGCGAACACCCCTGGTTGCACACGCGAGGCACAGGATTTCACCGCTCTTCTGACCGAGTTTCGCAAGCTTGACGCCGAGATTGTAGGGGTATCCCCGGACAAGCCGGAGGCTCAGGACAGATTTGTAAGAGCAAAATCGCTCACAGTTACCATGCTCTCCGACCCGGACAAGACACTGGCCAGTGAATTCGGGGCGCTAAAAGAGAACGGCGGGATCCTCAGATCGACCTTTCTCATCGACCGAGCGGGAATCGTGCGCGCGCAGTGGAAGAAGGTAAAGGTCGCCGGCCACGCGCAAGCAGTGCTGGAGACGTTGAAGGCGCTGTACGAATCCGATCGGCGGATCAGTCCGTTGATCGCCGCCCGCCGCGCACGCAGAGCCTTATCGGACGATCCGGTGACGAAGGACGAGATCGAGACCTTGATTGAAGCGGCGCATCTCGCTCCGTCCTGTTTCAACAACCAGCCGTGGAGGTTCATCGTCGTGGATAATCCTGATGCCTTGGCCTCCCTCAAGGGGACGATGCCAAAGGGAAACTACTGGACGGAACCGGCCCCGGTGATCATCGCGGCCTATTCCGAGCCGGACCTCGACTGCCGGCTGTCCGATAACCGCGATTACTTCCTGTTCGACTCCGGGTTGGCCGTCTCCAACATGATGCTGCAGGCGACGCAGATGGGCCTGATCGCCCACCCGATCGCCGGCTATAAACCGATGAAAGTGAAGGAAGTCCTTGGAATCCCAGCCGAATACGTCCTGATCACCCTCATCGTCCTCGGCCGGCCCGGGAATCCCGCGGACCTGTCGGAGGAGCACCGTGAGGAAGAACTGGGGGCGCGTCGAAGAAAGGCGCTCGTAGAAGTGTTATCATGGAATCAGTTCAAGTTATAAGGGGAACAGTGAGATACGCAATGCTTTGGACGAGTGATCTAAAGGTCCCTAAGTTCGTTTGGGGCGTGGCAGTACGGAATGGTGTTCAGGGATGATTTCACGAGAACCACGAGGGATGCCCGTCTTGTAGGCGGGCAGGTTCTCTTGCCTGGCGTGTTGTGGTAAGATGGCACATGGGTGTGGCGAGTTTCATTCACGCGGCGCACCGAAGAATAACTGTGCCGTTGCCAAACATGAGACAGTGCTCTCAGGAGGGATTCATTGACTACTGCATCGGAACAAAACCAGAACCCCTACGACATCTGCACCTGGCGGCCGATTAGTGAATGCGCCGATTGCTCTCTGAAGATACGGCTCAAGTGTCGCTTCAAGAAAGAAGATCTGTTGCATTTCATGGCTATGTTTTGGGGCTTTGCTATCCCAGCCATCATCGGCGTGATCCGGGCCGGCTACGGCTGGTGGTTGCTGGGATGGTTCGCCTTTGCCATGTTTTTCTTCAATGTATGGGAGAGCTGCATCCTCTGCAGCCACTGCCCGTACTATGCCGAAAAGGGGAGTACTTTGCACTGCATTGCCAACTACGGCTCTGTCAAGCCGTGGAAGTACCGCCCCGGACCGATGAGTCGGGCCGAGAAGGCGCAACTTTGGATTGGCTTTGTCATTCTGACCGGTTTCCCTTTTCCTTTCTTGCTGCTCGGCCGGCAATGGGCGTTGGCCTTCATCGCTTTATGGGGGCTAATTCTATTCTTCTGGACCCTGAACAAGTACACCTGTTCGCAGTGCGTCAATTTTTCTTGTCCTCTAAACCGCGTACCCAAAGAGGTCGTGGACGCATATCTGCAGCGTAATCCCACAATGAGCAAAGCCTGGGAGGCAAGTGGCTGGCAACCAGAACTGCCGCCGCCGCATCCCGAGGTGAAGGGCAAGTAACTGCGGAGAGGTAACCATGAACCAACAATGGATAATACTGGATGGAGAAGGTAGCCAATGGGTACTCTGCAGAACATTGCCCACCTCGACCTTCTGAGTCGTCCGCTCGTCTTCTACCTGGGGATTGGCACTTACGCCCTTCTTTTGATGACGTGAGTTTGCAGATGCTGCGGTTGAGAGTGAGAAGGATGCGACGGATCCCTCGCGGGCTGCACGACGCCCTCGGCCTGACCACTCTCGGTATCGCTATGCAGTAAGGGCCGTTCTCCCTATCGGTCTACTTCTAAAGGAATCCGTCGGAGGATAGGAAGGGACGCAAGAGCGATGAGCATACAGAAAGGAGGGAGAGGGCGTGAACGCTAAAGTGGCGGTGGTCCTCTCTTCCCGCGACCCGAAAGTTCTCGAAATCGGGCTGCTGTACACCCTGAACGCGATGAAGGACGGCTGGATGGATGGCGTCAAGCTCTATCTGTTCGGTCCCGCCGAGGGCGCGATCCCCGCCGATCCTGGGCTGAGGGGGATGTTGGAGAAGGTCATCGAGCAAGGGGGATCGCCGGTTGCCTGCAAGTGGTGGTCCGACAAATACAGCGTGAGCGAGCT
>JAGGSM010000251.1 GCA_021159105.1 Candidatus Bipolaricaulota bacterium | reverse complement strand
TTCACTGTTGAGCTTGAGGTGATCGATAACCAGGGAGCGCGAAACACACTCACTCGAACGATCACACTGTACAAGAATTAGTGACATTGTCGGACAGGGAAAACCTGGATAATGAATTTGGAGGCGGCCAATTGGGGTCGCCTCCAATCTCAAAACCTGAATGTAGGGGAGGAAGCATGCGTTGGGCAGTCAGGATAGGGGTTCCTCTACTGTTTCTTGCTCTCCTTTCGGGGTGCTCCCTCTTCAATCAGCCTCCTGTTCCTAGCATCATCGCCAGCAGTCTGAGCGGTAATTCTCCGCTTAGAGTCGAGTTTGATGCCAGCGATTCATATGATCCAGATGGATCGATCGCGACCTACGTATGGAATTTTGGTGATGGGACTGGCACTACCGGAGCAACCGCAACTCACACGTTTACTACTACGACCATCCGGACATTTACGGTGACTCTTACCGTGACTGACAACTCCGGTGCACGGGCGACGACCACGCAGAGCATTGAAGTGCTTCCCGCAGGATCCACAGGTAGCAATCCTCCGACAGCGAGGTTCAGCGCCAAGCCAAGCTATGGGAATTCACCGTTAACCGTTCAGTTCGATGCTTCCCTATCCTACGATGCCGATGGCACGATATCGGTCTATGCATGGGATTTCGGCGATGGATCGACCGGGGCCGGCGAGACCATCTCGCATACGTTCACTGCCGCGGCGACATCGAACATCACAGTGACGCTTACTGTTACGAACAATCATGGAGCTACTGCCAGTACGTCACTGGTGGTTACAGTGATGGTACCAGTCGTTGTACCTACCGATGGACCGACCGCGAGCTTTACTAAGACGGATCCGGTTACCGTCTATCATTCCGACCATCTTCCCGATACCCCGTCCCTGTTTGAAGTCACGTTTGATCCGGCATTGTCCGTCGCTGCTTCCGGGCACACATTGAAGACGTTCCTGTGGAACTTTGGCGATGGCGAGACTCTTTCGGCAACTACTAATGCCGTGGTGACCCACATCTATTCTTCCGGCTCGTCTAGCCACACATTTGTTGTGACTCTCACCGTTATTGACGAACAAGGCTTGACCGATTCTACAGTGCGCAACGTCACAGTGACGAATTAGAAGATACCTATCAGCTTATGGCTATCAACCTACAGTACTCAACTCGCGCCCGAAAAGCGACCGTTATTGCCGCAGCCACCTTTTCGTCTTCGCTGCTTGCTGACTGCTGATTACTGAGGAAGAAGTAATGGTCAAGGAATAAGAGTAGACAAGCGAAGAGATGTATGCCATGATAAATGAGGAGGATCTGGCCCCTACGAGACAACTGGATTGTGCATCCAGAGAGGGTGCTATTACTAGATTCAGTGATCGTCACTATATTTGTAGCTCAGTATATGCTCCTAACCACTCGCCTACCTATACCCATCTTCAATACCCTACAGGGAGACATTCCCACCCCTTGGGGCGTGCTTCTTACGAAGCCTCTTGATGCACCGCGTGGCTTGGCGGCGGGGTAGTTCAATGAAAGCAAACTGTCCTACCATTGCTTCACCAGGACAGCACTCAGGAACGCATCGTTGTCTCACACAAGAACAGCTTCTTGCACTTGACAGCGCCTGAAAAACGCCGTTAAATAGCAGACTAACGGAGGGATACGATGCCAAGAACACTGGCCACGCTCGCCATGCTTATCATAGTGATAGGCGTTCCTGTAATCGCACAGTCCCCCAGCTTGATCCTCAAGGCCGAGGCCTCGTTCGACCGCTGGAGCGGAGCCTTCTCGTTCTCCGATTATGAGGCTAAGCTGCAGGCGGCACTCGCTCTATACGAGGAGGCGCTTCCCGCGATCGGACCTGATGCGCTGCAGACCCGCTCTCACGTCCTTAACCGCTTGGCCCAGGGGTACTTCGAGCTCGGCATGGCTTACCTGACCGATCGGGATGAGCAAGAGAAGGCCTACAGCAAAGGCAAGGACTATGCCCTAGAGAGCTTGCGCCTCGACCCGACCTTCGTCGAGGCGGAGAAGGAGAGCTTCCGCGCTGCCCTAAGCTCCGCAAGAGACGCGAGAGCGGTGTTTTGGTACGGGAACAATCTCGGCCGCTACCTCAACTTCCACATGATGACCGCCCTGTCCGGAGGCATGAAGGACGTGCAGGCGGCGTTCGAACGTGCGATCGAGCTCGATCCCACCTACCTTGGCGGAGCACCGTGGCGATCGCTCGGATCGTTCCTAGCGCAGGTTCCAGCGTTCATGGGTGGAGATAAGGACAGAGCACAAGCGGCTCTCGAACGTGCAATCCAGATCGATCCATCGTTTGCCGAGAACTACGTCGATGTCGCTGATTACATCGCGCGACCGGCAAAGGATTGGACCAGTTTCTGTGATGAGATCAACGCTGCACTAGCCGTGGGGGCAGATGAGAGCCAGGTAGCGGAGTGGCCGCTGTACAACGCCCTGGCACTGCAGCGGGCCCATGATCTCGCAGCAGATCATCCTTGTGGTAACTGAGGTGAACAAGCCTCGATTTCCGGAACTCACCGACTGCGCGCTCTGCCCACGGGAGTGCCACACTGACCGCAGGGTGGACAAGAGCGGTTTCTGTGGTAGCGGCACGGGCTTTCACATCGGCTCGATCTGCGTACACAAGGGAGAGGAGCCCGTGCTGAGCGGTTCAAGAGGGATATGCAACGTCTTCTTCACCCGCTGCAACATGCGCTGCATCTATTGCCAAAACGCACAGATCAGCAGGAACAGGGGGCCGATCCTCGGGCGCGAGATGACACTAACAGAGGTCGTGGAACAGATTGAGGAGATCCTAGATACGGGGATCTCGATCGTCGGGTTCGTCTCGCCCTCGCACGTCATCCCCCAGATGCGGGCAATTATCAACGCAATAAGATCCGATGGCTTGAACCCGACCTTCGTGATGAACACCAACGCCTACGACAAGGTGGAGACTGTCGCCTCCCTTGCCGACATGATCGACGTCTATCTGCCGGACCTGAAGTATATGGACGGTAATCTCGCCGCGCGCTACTCGGCTACACCCGATTATCCAGAAGTGGCCACGGCCGCGATCACAGAGATGTACCACCAGAAGGGGGCGCAGATCGAACTTGACAATGAGGGATTGGTCCGTTCTGGCCTGATCGTCCGCCACCTGGTTCTACCGGGGCAGATAGAAAACAGCGTGGCCTGCCTGAGATTCATCGCCGAACACCTCTCCCCGAAGATTCACATCTCCGTGATGTCGCAGTACCAACCAACAGAGGCGGTGCGCGATCATCCACTCCTTGGGCGGACGCTGCACCCGGAGGAGTACGATCAAGTGCTCGACGAATTGGACCGCCTCGGCCTGGACAACGGGTGGATTCAGGAGATGGACAGCAGCGCCGAGTACATGCCTGACTTCTCAAGCTCCAATCCGTTCGAAGCATGAAGGTTGCGGTCCTTTCTTCGTATGATTTATGGTAAGTTCCTTTCGACGTCACAGGGGCGTGATATTCGTCACATTTACACAGGGGCTGATGGCAACATGCAGGCACCAAGCGGGGGTCTGCTCACTAACCTTGCGCGAAGGGGCCTTAAAATGCTATGATGTGGCTTGTAATCGTACATAAACGGGGGAATACGGATGTCAGGACATTCCAAGTGGGCAAACACCAAGTATCGCAAAGAACGACAAGACAAGAAACGATCGAACATCTTCGCTAAGTTGATCAAGGAGATCACGCTGCAGGCACGCAACGGCGACCCTGATCCCGCGAACAATCCCGGACTGGCACAAGCGCTCGAACGGGCACGTGCGGCCAATCTGCCTAAGGACAACATCGACCGCGCCATCAAGCGCGCCACAGGCGGAATCGACGGAGTCTCCTACGAGGAGATCACCTACGAAGGATACGCCCCAGAGGGAGTAGCCGTTCTCTTGCGCGTAGTCACTGACAACCGTAATCGGGCGGCGGCATCGATCAGGCATACGTTCAGCAAGCACGGCGGGAACATGGCTGCTGCGGGAAGCGTCTCCTGGTTGTTCGATCGGCGTGGAATCATCGCCATCGAAGAGCTCCCCGATGATATGGACCGCGATGAAGTGCAGATGTCATTGATCGAGCTTGGTGCAAATGACATAGACGATCAAGGCGATATCATCGAAGCATACTGCGACCCAACCGATCTTGTGAGAATCAGTGAAGCGGTGCGCCAGCTCGGAATAAACCCAAGCCGCGCCGAAGTGACGATGATCCCAAAGAACACTGTGAAGGTGGAAGGTCACGCGGCAGAGAAGGTGTTGAAACTGGTGGATGCCCTCGATGATAACGAGGACGTCCAAGAAGTATTCGCTAACTTCGACATCCCAGATGAAGTGCTGGAGCAGTTTAGTAAGTCGGAATAATACAAGGAGGTCTTCGTGAGTAGAGTGTTTATCGTAGTCGCTATTCTAGTTAGTTTGGTGGGGGTGATGACTGTAACTGGTTTTGCTCAGACGTCAGGTCCATCCGATGCGTGGATTCCTGGGTTGGCGTCGTTCATCATCCCCGGCCTCGGCCAAATGTTGAACGATCAGATAGACAAGGCGATCATTCACTTCGGCGTTGCCGTCGGAATATCCATCGGTGGATCAATAGCGAGCAACATCCTGTGGCGCAGCGGGTTCTGGTACGGATACTCCATCGTGGGCGGGGTCTATCTCCTCTGGTCAGTCTACAGCGGGCTCGACGCGTACAATGTCGCCAAGGAGCAGGGCTTCACTCTCGGAATGACCGGTGATGGATTGACGCTAGGTTACAGCTTCTAGCGAATAAGCAGGAACAGCGAAGTGGCAATCAGTGCCACCACTGCGAACACCTTCACGAAGCCCCGGTCAAGATCGACCGGGGTTTTCTTCGTCTTCAGAAGCGAGTTCTGCGCTGATGCAACTTCCCTTGATTCCGGATCGATCTCCAACTTGAGTCGTCCGAGGTATTGTCCGAACGCCCCCGCCTGAACAATGAGCGTCTTGCCCTGCTTAACCGGCTGCGGGGTGACTTCGTGCGAGTGGCCGGTGAGGAAGACATCGATATCGGGCACGCTGCGTGCGATCAGCACGGCTTGTGCCATCGGTAGATGCCCTAGGACGATGACGAAATCGTATTTCCCACGCATCTCGTCAAGGATGCGCTTAATTGCTTGCGCCGGGTCAACGTATTCCAGCCAGGGATAGTCCGGATAGGAGAGGTACTCCGCGGTGATCACACCGACCACCAACACCTGCATCCCTGCAGCATCGATGATCGTGTAGGGAGCGTACGGTGCTTGCTCCCCGGCAAAGGGGACCATGTTAGAGCAGAGGACCGGGAAGTCGGCCTTGGATGAAAGCTCTGCCAGTTTGTCCGCGCCGTAGTAGAGATCGTGATTTCCGATCGCCATGGCATCGTAGTTGACGCGATTCATCCAAGCGACCATTTCGTCCGCGCCCCATACCGCGTAGAGCGGCACTCGAAAGTCCTGCCAGGTGTCTCCGGAGTCGAACAATAGCACCGGCGCATCGTTAACCCGTTCACGCTCAATGAGAGCAGAGAGGCTCGCTAAGGAACCGAGCCTGTTATGGATGTCGTTCGTGTAAAGGATCGTGAACGACATTGCTGATACAACCAAGCTGATCACTGTAAGCAGGAAGATGAAGACGGGAATGAATCGCACGATGTCAATCCTCGGCGCTGCGGAGGCGACAGCGCGCACGTAGCGAGGCAGCCGGTCTGCCACGTTGAGGCTTGTCTGCCCCCTCTTGCCCCAGGTCATATGATCCCTCCAATGGACGCTCCCCATTCTCCGCCCCGATAGTAGAGGGACAAGGCCCACACACCACGGCGTGGGAATATGCGCAAGGAAGCGACCGGGGAGTAGTTCGTAGAGTACTGCACACCGAATAGCAGGCTGCAAAATTGATTCGGAGATGTTGTAACCATCGCCCATCTCTTCCCGTCAGGGCCGAAGATCCGTCCCCAATCGATCTCCACCGGACCGAGGTAGAGCGCGGAGAGCAGCGTGAACCCATCTTGCGAGAAATCAAGCGACATGCTCAGTGGGCCCAAGTGATCGACGAGCAACGCTCGCAAGGAGAGTGCGAATGGATCAAAAGTGGATATTGCCATCCACAGGTCGAGCCGATCGGTGATTCCGCGGCCAACCCTGAGTGAGGGACCACTGGGAAAGGAAATATCGAGCCGGTAAGCGCTGAGCCCGGCCCCTCCAATGCTCTCGGCGATCGGAAGATCAAGAAAGAGCTGGTGCGGATAAGCAACAGCGACAGAGGATGTGGCGAGTACAAACAGGATCAAGACTAGTGTTGACTTCATGACGAACATAACCTACTGCAAAGAGGTGTCGCGAGCAAGAATGCTCCGCAGAAGAATCGCTGTTCCGCGCTCCGCATTTCGCGTTCCCCGTTCACTGCTGCCTGTTCTTCAACACGGCAATGCTGATCTTTATCTGATCGTAGGGGATCTCGCCTCCAAGGGCGCGATAGATCGGCCCGAGGGGTTCCGAACCAAGCGATGCAACAACGTCGGCTATGCGATCGTACGTACGCTCGTCGACCCAGGGCGAAGCTTCGGTCAATCCTTCCTTGTTGATGTATGAGACGAGGTACTCGACCACCGTAGAGTGAGCGCGTTCGACCGCGCGCGCTACCTCATCTATTGACATACCGCGCGCGAACAGGCCATGTGCTGCTTGTCGTGCCATGTTGAGCGTGGATCGGCCTTTGCGCAGGCTCGGTACACGATGTGGCACAGCGACATCCATCGAAAGCGCGTGCTCACGGCAGTAGCGGGAAATCTCATCGAGAAAGAGATCACCGTACTGCTCCGCCTTCACCCTCCCCACACCGCTCACATGCAAAAGTGAGTCGACCGATGCGGGACGCAAGCGCGCCATCCCCCGCAGGGCGGCGTCGCTGAACACAACGTAGGCGGGGACGCTCCTTTGCATGGCCAATTCCCTTCGCAACGAGCGCAGCGCCTCGAAAAGCCCGTGATCGACCCCCTCCCAAGAGTCAGCGGCCACTTTCGATACCCGGACATGCTTATCAGCCGGCTTGATCAGGGTGGGGACTACCTCGCCGTGCAGCACGCGCCAACCGCTCTCTGTTACTTGCAGCAGGTTGTACTCTCCCACCTTCTCCAGATACCCTTGCCCGACGAGCTGCTCGATCCAGTCTCGCGTCGTACTCTTCGGCACGTCTGAAAGCAGGCCGTAGGTGGAGAGCTCATCGTGCCCCCGCTCAAGGATGCGCTTGTCGCGCGATCCGCTCAATACCGCGGCCGTGTAGTCGGCCCCGAAGCGCTCGTGCAGGCGCACCACGCAGGAGAGGATCTTCTGCGCGATCTCGAGGGCTCCATCCATGGACGCGATCTCCCCCAAGCAGACATCGCACGCACCGCAGTTTGTCCCCTCCAAATCCTGCCCGAAGTAGTTGACCAAGGCACGATGTCGGCAGGTGAGGCCGGTGCAGTAGTCGTACATCCCATTTAGCTTAGAAAGGGCAATACTCCGTGCCTGATCGGACTCCGTGTTCGCCAAGATGCTCTTCCAGATCCCGTAGTCTCCCCCTGACCAGAACAGGGAACACTCAGCTTCCAGCCCGTCGCGCCCGGCGCGGCCGCTCTCCTGTTGGTAGTGTTCGAGCGACTTGGGCATGCCAGTGTGGATCACGGCGCGCACATTCGACTTGTCGATTCCCATGCCGAACGCCACGGTGGCGACTATGATGTCCACCTCTTCTGTGATGAACGCATCCTGTGCGGCCTTGCGATCCTCCGCGCTCATCCCAGCGTGGTAGGGGACGGCACGGTAGCCCTTGCGAATCAGCTTTGCACACAGCTCATCGACATCGGCCCGCCTGATGCAGTAGATGATCACCGACTCATTGCGGTGCCGATCGAGCACATCTCGCACCTGCTGTAGCGTGTTGGTGCGGCGTTTCACCCGATACACGAGGTTGGGGCGATCGAACGAGCCGATCAACACCTCGGGATCCTTAAGGTGCAGCTGAACGGCAATGTCGCTGCGAACATGCTCCGTGGCCGTCGCGGTGTAGGCGTGCACCGACACGCCGGGGAAGGACTCCTTCAGCCGTCCCAGCCGCCTGTACTCAGGGCGAAAGTCGTGTCCCCACATGCTGACGCAGTGCGCCTCATCGATCGCGATGAGCGAGATGTCGACCCGCCGCAGGAAGCTGATGAACCCATCCGAGGCGAATCGCTCCGGAGCGATGTAGAGGAGCTTCAACTCCCGATTGATCACCTGCTCGATAACCCTGTCACGCTCGCTCGCCGGTTGGCTGCTGTCGATCCGCGCCGCTCGTATTCCACACTCGGTAAGGGAGTCGATCTGGTCCTTCATCAACGAGATCAGCGGAGAGACGACGATCGCCATCCCGGGAAGGGTCACCGCCGGCGCCTGAAAGCAGATCGATTTTCCCCCGCCTGTCGGAAGGACGACGATGGAATCGCGGCCTCTCAGCACCGACTCGATGGCCCGCTCTTGCAGTGGAAGGAACTCGTCGTATCCCCAGTACTTCTTCAGTGCCGTTTTGACTTCAGAAAGCGTGGTCACACGTGTTCCCCCTCAGCTATCACAAATGCAAGGCTCATGCAAATCATCACGTACTGTCAGGGGCGCACGCCGTTACCACTCAACTTTCGCAACAGCTCGTCCAGACTCGTCCCCGCGAGTGAGGGCAGAACAAGATCGGCATGGTCGAAGGAGAGGTTCCTGGTCATCTCGTTTGGCACGGCTACGCAGTACATCCCCGCTGCCTTGGCCGCGCTCACCCCATGCGGCGAGTCCTCGAGCGCGAACGCCTCGTGCGGAGCAATTCCCCAATCGGCGATCACCGCCAGGTACAGATCCGGCTCCGGTTTCGTCTGCTTCACATCATCGGAACAGCGGATCGTCTCAAACGCGCCGGCAAGCCCGAGGCGTTCGAGGTGCCGCACCACCCACGCCTGCTCCGAACTCGATGCGATCCCCAAATGCAAGTTCCGTTTACGTGCTTGCCCGATCAGATCGACCACACCAGGCATGACCCCTTCCGACTCGATCAGCTTCGCCTCACGCCGCTGATGCTCAGCGTGGATCCTATCCCGATCGAGCTTGCGGCCGAGGGTTCTCTCCAAGTCGTCGCACGGATCGAAGGAATCGGGCGAGCGGCCGATATAGTCGCTCCAATCGGCAAGGCTCAATTCTTGGCCATGCGCGGCGAAGATCTCCTGCCAGGCGCGAAAAACAGGAAGTTCCGTGTCGAGTATCAAGCCATCGAAATCAAAGACTACGCCCTTAATCATCGTCCCCCCTCTTGTTCTTGTCGCGTATATGATCTGTTGATGATACCACAAGGCCCGCGTCTGTGCTTCGATTTGCACCTTGGGCAGCAGATGTTGTACTGTCATGTTGCTATGAAAGCCAGCATGATCGTCGCCATACTTCTGCTCTTGCTCTCCCCTTCCCTTGCTTGCCTGGGGAGCGGGGTGGCGTTCCACGCTGTTCTCGACGGATCGATCAACCCGGCAAGCAAGGACTTTGTGATTCGCGCCATCGCACAAGCCGAGCAGGCGCACGGATCGCTTCTGGTGATCGAGCTGAACACCCCCGGCGGGCTGGGGGAGTCGATGCGCGATATCGTGATGGCGGAGCTGTCATCGACCGTACCGATCGCCGTCTTCGTCGGTCCGGCCGGTGCCCGCGCCGCCTCCGCCGGGGTGCTGATCACCCTGGCGGCAGATGTCGCGGCGATGGCGCCGGGGACGAACATCGGCGCGGCGCACCCAGTGCAGCTAATCCCCAGTGGGACGAACACCGATGAGACGATGACGGAGAAGATCACCAACGACGCCGTCGCGTTCGCCAAGTCGGTGGCGCAAGAGCGGGGAAGAAACGCGGAGTGGGCGGAGCAAGCGGTGCGCGAGTCGAGCTCCCTCACCGCCACGGAGGCGCTCGATCAAGGAGTGATCGACCTGATCGCGGACGACTTTTCGGTATTGCTGCAGCGCTTGGATGGTTACACCCTGCGCGATGGAAGGGTACTGCACACGTCTGGCATCACCGTCGAGGAGATCCACCCAACGCTGCGAGAGAGGCTGCTATCCTACCTCACCGATCCGAACATCGTCTACGTGTTGTTTATCCTCGGTCTGGTCGGGCTTGTCTACGAGTTCTTTCACCCTGGCGTGGGATTTGGACTGGCTGTTGGCGGGATAAGCCTGGTGCTGGCGTTCCTCGGCTTGCAGGTGCTCCCAGTGAACATCGTGGGCGTGCTCTTGATCGTCTTCGGTACGGGACTGATGATCCTCGATGCGTTCACGCCCACCCACGGGATCCTGACAATGGGAGGGATAGCCTCGCTCCTCATCGGATCTTTCGCCCTGTTCAACATTCACAACGGCGCGATCGGCCTGTCCTGGGTGACGATAGTCCTCGTCGTTGGCACGATGAGCGCTCTGTTCGTGTTCGTCATCTCCAAGGCTCTCCTCATTCAGCGCAAGTCACCTGCGATAGGGACCAATTCCCTCATCGGCATGGCGGGAAGAGCGAAGAGGAGTATCAACCCTGAGGGGACGGTACTGGTGAACGGGGAGTACTGGAGGGCTCGCTCTCTGGAAGGAGAGAGGATCGCGCCCGGAGAAGGAGTAACGGTGGTGGGGATGGAGGGGAGAACGCTCGTGGTGCGCAGAGCGGGTAAGCCCGATCGATCTCGCGAGGTAGAAGGGAGTGAAGGGAGGACGAAGTGCTAAGACAGATAGCAATCATCGCGGCTGTGATCTCTGTGATCGCGCTCCTTGCGGGGATATTCATCGTCCTTGTTCACCTGGGAGCGGGAGGGCTGAGCGTGAACGTCACCGGGAATGTCGGGCTCAACAATCCACCCGGGGGGATCGACCTAAGTATGAAGGAACCGGTGAACTTGGTGGCAACCGGACCGGATAATAAGCCCGTTCCAGCCGACCTGTCCATCTTCCGCTGCCCCAAGTGCGGTGGAACGATGCTCCCGGTCCGGATCAACGTGCTCAACGGCGAGATCACCTGGAAGTGCACCGAGTGCGGATACACGATCAAGGGGGATGGGGAACAGAGCCCGTAGGGACTCAGTCCGTGGGGCTCAGCCCGTGGGGCCCTCAGCCCGCAGGGGCCTCATCAACCCGGCGAGCGGCCTCCCTTCCAGAGTGTCTCGAAGAATGCCTCGTAGGGTGCGGCGACTGTGGGGTAGCAGATGAGGACGATGTCCGTTTCGTTGTTCTTCGCCAGCGAGTAGTAGTTCCAGTTGGTCGAGCCGAGGATGGTCGTACGATGGTCGATCAGCACCAGTTTGGCGTGAGTCGTGATCTTCGGATCGTCCATGCGCACGCTCACTCCATGATCGGAAAGGTAACGCGCCGCCTGCAGGTTCGCCTCTCTCTCGGATTCATAGAACGCGCAATCGTCCATGTACACGCGCACATCCAGGCCACGCCCAGCGGCATCGATCAGGGCGTTCAGGATGTCGTTTGCATGGCTGTCCTTGTACTGCTCATAGTGGGAGACTCGGTACATCACGACGTGGATCGACTCGTGCGCGCTCTCCATGAGCTTGAGTAGGACAGCGGGGTAGTTCTCCGTGTCGGCTGTCTCTGGCAGGGGGATGATCATCTCCTGGTCAGGCGTAACGGAGTCCGTAGCGAGTTTCACCGCGCCGGGGAAGAGGCTCCCGTCCCACAATCGGTCGAAGTAGCAGGAAAACACCTCTCCCACGATGGGATCATCGATCGATAGATCCGCCTGCACTTGATCATAGAATGAGTGCTCGTTCCAGTTGGTGGAGCCAAGTATGACGATGCGGCGATCGATAACGACGAGCTTGGCGTGCGTGGTCACGGACGGATCGTCGAAGCGAGCGGGGATTCCGTGCTTGTTCAGATAGTTGATCGTTGGTCTGTTCTTGTCGGTGATCGACTGTGCCCAGTCGCTCTCGTCGAGCAGTACGCGAACGTCGATACCGCGGCCGGAGGCGGCGGTGATAGTATCCCACAGGGCCTGTTCGTCCAGCTCGGCATCGGAGAGGAGTATGTCGACAGACTGCTGTGCCCCAGCGATCGCCCTCTCCACCTGCTGGCAGTAGGCACAGCTCCCGATCGCGCCGATGAGCGGGAGCACGGTCGTGTGCGCCATCGCGCCGCTCGAGGCGACCATCGCGAGGATTGCGGCAACAAGAGCGATCCATATCCGTGTCCTACGTTGTATTATCATCATCATCTGCGCTAGAATTCTAGCTGGAGGAATACTAAATGGTCAAAGAACTTAATGCAGATCAACTACGTCGCACATGCGACCCCAAGGCCTTCGGCTTTAAGACAACAGCCGAGGTGGAGCCACTCGACCGCATTATCGGTCAGGATCGGGCGCTGGAAGCGCTGAGGCTCGGCCTTGGGATAAAGGATCGGAAGAACAGGTACAACATCTACGTCGCCGGTGGGACAGGGACGGGGAAGATGTCGGCAGTGGAGTACTTCCTCAGCCACGCCAGCGTGGATGAACCGACCCCACCCGACCTCTGTTACGTGCACAACTTCGATAACCCGTACAACCCACACTACCTGGAACTGACGGCGGGGATGGGGGTGCAGCTGCGGGACGACATGCAGCATCTGATAACCCGCCTCAAGATTGAGATCCCGAAGGTGTTCGAGTCGGACGAGTTCAAGGCACGCAGCAAGCGGATAAACGAGCGTTTCGGCGAGAAGCGCACCGCTCTCTCAGACGAGATGGAGGAGAAAGCGCGCAAGCTTGGGTTCGCCATTCAGCGCACCCCGATCGGGATCAACACCCTGCCCTTGCAGGAGAAGGGGGAACCGCTCAGCCAGGAGGAGTACGCCGCCCTGTCGGAAGAGGAACGCGCGGAGATCCGCGAGAAGCAGAGCAAGGTGCAGACGATAATCCAGGAGAACCTGCAGGCCATGGCACGCCTCGAGGAGGAGCGCGAGGAGGAGATCAAGAAGCTGGCGAAGGAAGCTGTCCTGTTCACCATCGAGCCGCGCTTCAACCAGCTCAAGGAGCGCTACGGCAAGCTGGAGCGAGTTGTCGGGTTCCTCGAGGACGCAAAACACGACATCGTGGAGAACCTCGCTCAATTCAAGGACGGAGGGAAGGATGTCGCTCCCAAGGGGCCGTTACCCTTCCCCATGCCACAGACGGATCCGTTCAAGCGCTACTACGTGAATGTGTTGGTCGACAATTCCAAGACGCAGGGAGCGCCGGTGATCGTGGAGCAGAACGCCACCTATACCAACCTGTTCGGGTCGATCGAGCGCCGCGTGCAGATGGGAGTGGCGATCACCGACTTCTCCATGATCAAACCGGGATCACTGCACCGGGCAAACGGGGGATACCTCGTGCTGAACGCGAACAACCTGTTCCGCGTCGGCCTGTCCTGGGAGGCACTGAAGATCGCCATCAAGCGGCGCGAGATCAGGATCGAGGACCCGCTGCAGATGCTCGGCTACGCCACCAGCGAGGGTCTCAAACCGGAGCCGGTCCCGTTTCACATGAAGATCGTCATCATCGGCAACCCGCAGATCTACGAGCTGTTGCATTACTACGACGAGGATTTTCCCAAGCTCTTCTCGGTGAAGAGCGACTTCGACACGGAGATGGACCGTACTCCGGAGCACGAGCAGGAGATCGCGCGTTTCCTGCGCGCCCGCTGCGAGGAGGAGCCGGCGATGCTCCCGTTCGACGCCACTGGAGTGGCCAAGGTGGTGGAGTACTCCTCAGAGCTGGCCGGGGACCAGAAGAAGCTCTCCTGCCGGTTCGGTAACCTGATATCGATCATCAAGGAGGCATCGTACTGGGCCCGTCAGGAGGGTTCGACGCACGTCACATCGGAACACGTGCGCACGGCACTGCACAAACGCGACAATCGCCTGAGCCTCATCGAGGACAAGATTCAGGAGATGATCGCCCGCGGGCAGCTACTGGTGGACACGCAGGGGGAGAAGGTGGGGCAGGTGAACGGGCTCGCCGTGCTGCAGCTCGGAGACTACATGTTTGGGAAACCTTCACGCATCACAGCGACGGTGCACACGGGAAAGGGAGGGATCGTCGACATCGAGCGCGAGGCCGACCTCGGCGGGCACACCCATACCAAGGGGATCATGATCCTCAAGGGGTTCCTCGGCGAGCGCTTCGCCGACAAGAGACCGCTCAGCCTATCAGCGAGCCTCGCCTTCGAGCAGAGCTATTCCATGATCGATGGGGACAGCGCTTCCAGCACCGAGCTGTACGCCCTCCTCTCCAGTCTGTCCAATCTACCGATCAA
>JAGGSM010000054.1 GCA_021159105.1 Candidatus Bipolaricaulota bacterium | reverse complement strand
CATCCACCTTTTGAAGCACTCCGCTGACCGTGTCAGCACAGTTGCGCGTGCTTATACCGATTACTATATCTCTTCTATTTGTTTCCATATTTTCTCCCTTTGTTATCATGCCTCGATATTTCTATTGCGTAAAACCGTACGTAGATAATTCTCCAGGCTCTCTAGGCTGTAGTAGCGCTTACCAAGGGCGAAGTTCCGCTCCACCATCGCTTCGCGAAACGCTTTATCCGCCAGTGCCCGCACGCCCTCCTGCGCAGCGCGCGTAACAGACTGCTCACTCACTCGTGCCAGGCCCAGCTCATCCTTGCCCACAATCTCGCTTCCCAGAGAGATGACGGAGAATCCCTTCTCCTTGATATCAGCCCGGTAGACGGGATATTCGAAGACAACGATCGGAACGCGGGCGCGCAGTGCTTCGAGAAACTGGTTTCCCCAGCCCTCGTACAAAGACGGATAGGTGACGAGATCGGCAAAGACGTAGCAATCCCACAGGGAGTAGATTTTCTTCCCATCTTCGATCTCTCGCCTCGATTTGACTAGATCGGAGATGACGCGAAGCTCCACCCCCATGCTCTCTGCTTTCTCCCGCAGGCGGTTCAAGTACTCTTTTTTCGGATCCTCAGAGTAGCCGGCTAGAACAAGGACAATTCGGCTCTTTTCGCTGAACCTCCGCCCATCGTACAAGCCGCTCCTCGTAATCTGATCGCGAAATTCTGGCTGATTCAGTCTCTCCAGCAAGTCGATCGCAAGTTCGATCCCCTTGCGCGAGACGATGCGCGTCGCCTGCAAAACGAGAACGTCGTTTTCTCCCACCCCGATCTTCGAGCGGAAATCTTGATTGTAGTCATCAACCTTCCAATCCGGGCCGGAAAAGTCGAACACATTGGGGACGATCGTGGACAACACGCCACGTCTTTCCTGCAGCTCATCACGGGCGAAGCTGTTGATCACTACGTGGCTGATCAACGGATCCACCGGAGGAAGGTACTGATCGATGATCCGCTGCGCCTCTGGGCAAGTTGGCCGCATTCCTCGGAAGGTTTCCCAGTGGAAATCATGGTTGTGCCCGATCGCAGGAATATGCAGCTTGCGCACGACATTGGTGAACGCGATCGCCGCTGCGGGGTTTGCCCCGATCGACCAGATGTTGTTTGGAATGAGCAGATCAACGTGTTTATCCTCGATAAAGGCGATCAGCTTTCTTTCGATCACGCGGGAGAGGGAGATTATGTCCTGCTCAAGCGCCGTACCGCTTTCATAGTCCCTCAGTTCATAGAAGGTGTTTCGCGCCATCCGCTCTGCATCCTCGCGGTGGTGATACAGCTCCTCGATCAGGTACCCATCGCCCGTACCCAGGTCGCCACCGCACAGATAGACCGTGTGCCCCAATCTCTCTAGGGCAGTCTTCCACTTGTCCATCTCCAGGGAGACGCCATCCGTCCCACCGACCTTGTAATGGCAAAGCCCGATCATTGACATGGTTATTCCTATTGTCGCCCGATACTGCTATCAGCCCTTCACTCCGCCAGCGGTGAGCCCCTTCTCCAGGAACCTTTCCAGCGCGAGGAAGAGGATTACAACCGGCACCGTCATCACAGTCGATGCTGCCATCACCACATGGGGCTGTGGGCTCGGGCTATTGAAGATAGTGTTGATCTTGATCGGCATGGTGAACATCGATCGGCTGTTGAGGAAGACGAGTGCATAGAGGAACTCGTTCCACGCGATCATGAACGTGTAGATGGCAACTGATACCAACGCCGGCACCGATAGGGGAAGGGTGATCCGCCATATGACGCCCATCCGACTGCAGCCATCGATCAGTCCCGCCTGCTCGATTTCTGCCGGTATTGTCCGGAAGTAGTTGGCCAGCATGTAAAGAGCTACGGGGATCGTCTGCGCCAGGTAGGTGATGATGAGTACAGGGATATTATCCTGAACACTGAATCCCAACTTCATGCCTATCTGAGAAAACACCGCAAACAGCGGGATAATCAGGAGAACAGCAGGAAATAGGTACACGAGAAGGATCCCGTTTACAAGCACGCCCTTGCCGCGAAAACGAAGGCGAGCGACCGCGTACGCACCCAGGGTTGACAGGATAACCGCGATCACCGCAGTAGGAACAGCAACTTTCACGCTGTTTAAGATATTGCGGCCGAAGTTCTGGAAGTTGGGATCGCTCGGGTCGAACAGCTCACGATAGGCATCCAGCCGCAGTGCACTCGGAACGTAGACCGGATGTCTCCCGCCAATCTCCGCGTAGCTTTTGAACGATGAGCTGACCATCCAATAGAAGGGAAACAGGATGCTACATATGAAGAACGTCAACGTCACAGCGAATATGAACCGCGGCCAGGTGATTGACCTGGCAAGCCGCTCAATCAGGTTCAGCTGCTCGCTTGACGAAGAAGTGTTTCTGCCTCTCCTCACATTATCTCCCATTAGTCCGTGCTCCTCATGACAGTGCGAACATACACCAGCAGGAAGACCAGCAGGATGCTCAACAGGATCATGGCGTTCGCTGCTCCCTTGCCGAAGTTGTACGCACCAAAGCTGAATTGATAGGTGAGCACGGGCAGCACGTTCGTTCCAAAGCCGCCTCCGGTCAGAAGGAATATGTCGTCAAACTTGTTGAATGTCCATATAAGACGCAGGAGGAAGACCGCGCCCAGCACGTAACGCAGCTCCGAGAGCGTGATGAACCTGAACTTGTGCCAGCCCCCCGCGCCGTCGACGCTCGCCGCCTCGTACAGCGTCTTGTCAATTGCCTGCAGACGAGCAAGGATCATCAGCATCGCAAACGGGAAGTACCTCCACGCTTCGAAGACGATCACGATCAACAAGGCAAGCCCTCGCGTCGCTAAGTAGGCTTTCGGGGCTCCGATAAGTCCCAATCTCATTAGAACATCGTTGAGAACACCAGAAGGACGAGGATCGAGTATCCATCGCCAAACAAAGGCCACACTAACAATCGGTGCTACGTACGGGAAGAGGAAGATGGCTCTGGTTGCTCCCCTCCCGCGGAACGGCTTATTCAACAGGAGTGCGGCGAGAAGTCCTATCAGAACGGTAAGAAAAGTGGAAGCAAAGGAATACACCACGCTGGTGACGGCCGCTCCCCATTGGCGGAAGTTCTGGAACTTGAATGCGAAGTCGTTCACAACGCGGACATAGTTCTTCCACCCGACAAAGGGGGCATGGAAGACATCGTTCAGGTTCCTGAGAGTGACATCGTGAAAGCTGATCCAGATACTGAATATCGCAGGAAAGATAATGAGGCCAAAGACTATCAACGCAGTGGGAGAAGTAAGGAGCCACGCAAGGCGAGATTCACGCGCCTCCAAAGAATCCCACCGGCTCAGTTGTCCACGCTTCATTTCACTCCTCTTGCGACAACTATCGATTCCACACTATCAGCGCTGACAAGGAAAACGGCGCTGGGAGCGATCCGCTCCCAGCGCCAAACGATCAGGCTACTTACGCTCAGCAAGCATTGCTTCAACTTGCTCCTGCAACCATGCAGCACCTGTCTCAGGGGTCATGATCCCCTCGAGTGCGATATTGCTGATGACCTGCGGTATTAGCTTGCGCCCTTCGATGTCCCCGATCACGGCTCGCTCCGTCGCATCGTAGCCAGGACGGAACAGCCACCGCTGCATCGTCTCGAAGCCATTGGCGATCTGATCGAGCGTCTCATTCGAATAATGGGCGAAGTATGGGCTCAGTTTCTTCCAACCATCGACCGCGCTCTTCAGCACAGGGACCTTGCCAAAAGGAGCGAGCGCAAGGATATCCTGGTAGTTCTGGCCGGTCAGGAAGTACTCAACCACTTTCTGCGCCGCGGGGTCTGCCCCTTCCATGATTCCGAGGGTAACGAGCTGGCCATAAGAGGCTGAACCATTCGGTCCAACCATCTTCGGAGCAAAGCCAGTCTTTCCAGGGAGATCCTCTATCGGGATCTGAACCTTACCACCAGCCTCCATGCCTGACCCCTCGACCAGGTCATCCATGATGTAGGTGCTGTAGAAGAGCATCCCTGCCTGTCCCAACTCGTAAGCCTCTCTAGCTCCACGCCAATACTGAGGACCAGGGACAGCCGCACGCTGCAGATCAGTATAGAACCGCAGAGCTGCAATCATCTCCGGAGTATCCATGGTGACGTTTCCGTCCTTGTCAAACGGCCACGCATCGTTGGACATGGCCACCTGCTCAAAGACCTGTTGGCCATAGTTCTGCCCAGGATCGGTTGCCAGGGTCAGCGCGTACAACAACCCGCCCGTTCCAGGAAGCTTGTCCGCCGCTGCATTTATGTCAGCCCACGAAACCGGAGGAGTCAATCCCGCTTCCTTGAATAGATCGGCACGGTACCAGATCGCCTGAATCCAACCGTCGTATGGAACAGCAGCGTACTTCCCGGTGGCCGGATCGATCACCATGTTCAGCGGGCCGGCACGAAAGTCAGTCTTGCCGATGCTGTTGATAACCGCCTCGGCCGCATTCTCGTCGAGTATCCCATCAGCAGAGAAGCTCGCCACGCGCTCTATCCCCATACGAACGATATCGGGTAGCTGATTGGCAGCCCTTGCAGTGGAAATACGTTGACTGACGGAGGCCTCATCAACGGGAACAATCTTCACCTCGATCCCTGGATTGTCCGCCATGAACCTAGCAGCCACAGCCTCGTAAGCCGCCACGCGGTCCGGCTCATTATCCGTTGTCCAGAACTCTACCACAGTCTTATTAGCAGCGTAAGCACCAACACCCACAGCCAATAGCAAACCAATCAACACCGCATAAACCACACTTCTCTTCATCTCTCTTTCCTCCTTACTATACGGGTTTCACAGACAACAACCAGTGAGCTATCGCGTTATGAACGGGTCACCTCCAGCAGAAGCCGTAGATTTGTTATGACAAATATAGCACTGAGCACCATCAATGTCAAGTGGTGGGATGCGTCCCTCCATCGAGGGGCTAAGGAGATGAGGCAAGGACCCTGTCAGGCGAACATCGCCCGCAGGACGTCACGCGTCTTCTCCACCGCTTCTTGCGGTGTAGTACGGCCGGTAACTGCATTTTCAATCATCAGCTGTATCTGCACGGAGACGCGCGCGTACTCCGGTATGTCCCAGCGCGGGCGAGCTCCCTCCATCAGCTCGGAAACCCGGCGTGAGAACCACCCACGCTCCGTATCTAGTGTTCTAGCGACGGAAACGCGCGTCGGGCTCCGTCCAGTCTCCACGCAGAACCTGCGCATCGCCTCAGGGGAAACGACCTCCTTCAACACTGCAAGGGCCTGTGGCGCCACCCTCGTCTGACGGAAGATCACGTAGACCATTCCCCCGGCAACCGTCGCCGGCAGGCCGCCCGTGGCAGCGGGGATTTGGATGCACCCCGTCATATTGCGGAAAGCCTCATCATCCCATCCAGATTCTTCTTGAATGAGCGGCTTCTCATAGCTTCCCCCCACAGCCAGAACCGAACTTCCGCTTGCAAATAACCGCGCCGGTTCATCCCAAGCATATGTTGCCACATCGGGAGATGCTACGCGGTATTTGTGAACGAGATCGGCGATGAATTGCAGGCCAGTAACGACTCCCTCATCGAGATCCACGCCCCCATCGAACAGCTTCCCTCCAGCGGACCAGAGGAAAGGGAGCATCTGGTAGGTCGTCGTCTCCCTCGCATTGCGGCCGGCGGCAAACACCAATGGAAATTCAACACGCGATTTAAAGCGTCTGGCCACCCGCACGAGATCGGACCACGTGCGCGGCGGCTCCTGCCCCTCAGCCTTCAGCCAATCCTTCCGATACCAGAGGACGGATACGTTCGCCTCTGGCTGCGCCCCGTACAAGTCCGGACTATTCTTGTCGACAAACGCAGGGAAGAGATCCGCCTTGAAGGCAGAGGACCACTGCGGATCTATTATGTCCAAGCGCTTGAGAAAGTGCAGGTCGGCGAACTCCCTCACCCAAGCCCAGTCGATCAGGGCGATATCAGGCGCCTCCCCCCGGCCGACGGCGGAGAGTATCGTGTCGTGCAACTGCGGGCGGCCAACTGCACGCACATCGAGGATCAGTCCCTTCCCTGCGCTATCCTCGTTGCACCGTTTGACCGCCTGCCGCAGAGGCGCGATCCACAGATCTTCAGGGACGATGACACGAAGCGGAGTCGCTGTCTCACCGATCTTACGATTGACGAACGTCCCGCTCCCCTGCTGACGATTCAGCAATCCCTCATCGACGAGATCCCGCAGCGCCTGCCGCACCGGAGCGCGACTTACGCCGAACATGTCGCACAGCACGAACTCCGTAGGGATACGCTCCCCGGGCATGAACTCACCGTCCTCGATCTTGCGCTTTATGATCTCCTTTAGCTGCTGATAAATCGGGGAGGGCGAGCTTCTATCAATCATGTTCTCAAATTCGTTCATCTTATCTCCCCTCAAGTATATTGTTTACGCCCGATCGATCACCCATAAGTTTTACCGTGAACCAAGGCAAAGGCAAGCACGCGAGATGCCAAACATTGCGCCGGGATACTTGCTCTCTTACGATTATGTACTGAAGCGGCCCGCAATGTGCTATTGTGGCCGATCGACAGAGAAACGGTGAAACGGGAGGATCATTGACGGGTGATAGAGTATACCTGGGAGCGGTCGACGTCGGCGGGACGAAGGTGGCGGCGCTGGTCACAGGCATCGACGGGGAGATCGTTGCTAGGAAGGAAGAGGCGCTGTGCACCGAGAAGGGCGATTTCCTCCTCCAACAGGACGAGGACAACGAGCGCTCAGTCGCTTGGTACGGCCCAGCATCGCAGATCGAGGGGATGCTCCACCGGATGATGGAGGAAGAGGGGATAGACGCGCTCTCCGGAATCGGCATCGGCTCCGCAGGGCCACTCAAGTCTGGCGCGATCAAGAACCCCCCGAACTTCGCGGTGAGCATCCCCGCGGGGATGCCCCCGTCACCACTGTACGTTCCGCTTGTCGAACCACTGGAGCGCGCGTTTCGAGCCCCGGTCACGCTGGAGAACGATTGCAACACGGCCGTCCTCGGGGAGGCCTACTTCGGCGTAGGCGGCGATGTTCCCGACAAGGAGAGCCTCCATCTTGTCTACGTCACCATGAGCACCGGCCTCGGCGGCGGAGTCTGGAGCGGCGGGCACCTTCTGCTGGGGAAAGAGGGGAACGCCGCCGAGATCGGGCACATCTTGGTCAAGGAGAATGGGCTTCGCTGCGGATGCGGAAATGACGGGTGTGCCGAGGCCTATTGTTCGGGAAGGGGAATCGAGCAGAACGCGCGCCTTCATTTGGTGAACAATGGAATGCGGGCGCAGTCGCTCCTCCTCGATCTGCTGGAAGAGGAGGCTGGAAAGAAGGGGACTCCCAAGCAACGCAGCAGATGGGACCTGCTGGGATTCATCACTCCGCAGATAGTCTTTAGCGCCGCCGAGGAGGGCGATGAAATCGCGCGTGGCGTGATCGATGACTTCATCCACTACGGGGGAATCGTCCTCTCCGCGATCGCCAATGCCTACGATCCAGCGGTTATCACCCTCGGCGGGAGCATCGCTGTCAACCATCCCGAGATCGTTCCTCCCATGCGCTCCGAGATGTGCAAACACCTCAACGTATCCTCGCCCGAGGTACGCATCACCCCCCTCGGGAAGAGAGCTGTGGAATACGGAGCGATAGTCCTCGCTCAGCGCGCTAGAGGCTAGTTGGCGATCTCGTTTATCAGCTCGTAGATCTCCGAATTGAAGTTCTCGCTCGGACGGGCGATCTCGGAGAGTGGCACGCTCGTCAGCTCCTGACCGGTGAGCGCGACCATCACTCCTGATTCACCATCGGCCAAGATGTCAACCGCCGCCTTTCCCAGGCGGGAGGCGAGGATGCGATCGAAGGCGCTCGGCGATCCTCCCCGTTGCAGGTGCCCGAGAATGCTCAGCCTCGTCTCGATCGCTCCAGTCTGTTCCAGAAAATCGCTTATGATCCTCCCCGGAGACTTTCCCGTTTGTACGCTTCCCACCGCAGTGAACCCTTCGGCTACGACGATGATCGAGTGATGCTTCCCCTTGCGCAGGCCGGAGAGGACATATTCAGATACATCTGCAAGTGTTTCTGGAAACTCCGGCACGAGGACCAGTTCCGCTCCACCAGCGAGGCCGCCCATCAGGGCAATATACCCCGACTCGCGCCCCATCACCTCAACGACGAACGCACGATCATGGGAGATCGCCGTATCTCGGATGCGGTCGAGGCTCTCAACGACCGTGTTCAGCGCCGTATCCACCCCGATCGCCATCGCCGAGCCATAGATATCATTGTCTATCGACGCAGGTATCCCCACGGTGGGAACACCGTTCTCCTGCAACCAGCGCGCGCCGGCAAGAGATCCATTGCCACCAACAACGATCAGCCCATCGAGGCCAGCCGCTTCGATGGAGCGCAGCGCATGTTGCTGCCCATCTGGCTCAATGAATTCCTTAGATCGAGCGCTCCCAAGGAACGTCCCGCCGCGCTCGATGATCCCACCGACCGCGCGGTTATCGAGGGGGACCACATCCCCGGCGATCAAGCCTACATAGCCATGCCTGATCCCCGCCATCTCCAGGCCGCGAGCCGTGCCACAGCGCACGGCAGCACGGACCGCTGCATTCATCCCTGGGGAGTCGCCCCCGCTTGTTAGTATTCCAATTCTCATCATCGCCTGCTATTCTCCCTTTCTGGTCGCTTCCCTTTGCGTTCTCGGCGTGAGACAGAAGCTTTCCTCACGCCCGCTCGCTAACGCTCCCTCAAGCACGCCAAGATCGCCAAGAACCGCCTTGTCTTTTCTCTAGCCTTGCAGTTTCTCTTCTTTCCGTCCTTTGCGTCCTGTCTGTCAGAACACAACAACATACAGGCCTTTGCGTGAGGCCGCTGTTCCGATCTCCGCGTTCCTCCTTCCAGGGATCGACTCAGTGTTGAATCTCCAACCCGGCCGGTGCAGCACCGGGAAAACCGGTGATCCTATTCCCAGTCAGGACTCCACTTGCGGGGTCAACCTCGATGATCGCATGCGTGTCCACGTCGACCACCCACAGCTTCCCGTCGTACATATCGATCGCCGAGGCGGAGAAGATCGGGATGTTCACCGGGTCTCCGATGACCTGAAGCTGCGTGTTCGACTGAATATCGTAGCCAGGAATGATCTTGATCTTGTACAACATGCGGTTCTGCCCTTCGAAGTACCAGAGGTAACCGGCAGCGTTCGCCGCTGGTGTCCAGTCAAGCCCTTGCGGCTCCCAAAGGAAGGGTAGGTTCCCCACCTGAGGCGAAGTGGCTTTGAAGTAACTCTGCCCGTAGGCATCGTAAACCTGCATGTCCGGCGGGTTCAAGCGGTACAGCTTGCGGCTGAGGGCATCAACATGCCACAGTTGCTTCTGCATCTCCGCCTGATAAGTGAGGTTGAGCGGTGATTGCGCCGGGGCGCTGTAGTTCTGGATGACATTTCCCGTTGCCGGATCGATGCGCAGAATGCGCTGGTTACCGCCATTCTTGCAAGCAACAAAGAGCCATGTCTTGCCGCCGACCTCTCCCACGGTGATTCCATGCGGCTCGGTGAACGGCAGGGCGAAAGAGTCTATCTCATTTCCCTGCATGTCCAGCTTGTAGACCTTATTCAGATTGGCATCGGTGATCCACATCGCGGGATCCACTCTCACTGTAACGGTTGTAGTTGATGTTGATCCATCGACGCCGCGCACAGTCAACCGCAACATGTACGTCCCGGCATGGTCATATGTGTACGTTCCCGTCTCTGCATGAACCTCCGGATCATCGGTCCCGAAGTCCCAGGTGTAGGTACTGATACCGCTGGGAGATGTCGAGCCAGCACCATCGTAGGAGATGACGAGCGGAACCACCCCGACGAGCGGTGTCGCGTTGATCACCGCGATCGTTCCAGAATTGCACCCAGCAAGTAACCCGAGAGCAGCTATCAATAAGGCCAGTCCCAATACGCGATGCATTGACTTCATCCTTCACCCCTTTACCTAGAAAGTATGCCCTCATTATAGCAGCTTACACGGCGCGTAAGAAGTCAAGCATGCTTGACATCCGAAATTACCTATGAATAGCGGCTTGCGTCACTACTTCCATGTTTCTTCCATGTTTTTTTCTTGTTCTTGGTATGGACAATCAGGACAAACCTGTTAATCTATTGGTTAACAGGGATTAAATGAGAAGACGGTGAAAAAAGATTCTCTGTATGAGGAGGTGAACAGCATGGCAAAGAAAGAGATCCTTGATAAGCTTTCCATCTACATTCCACAGAAGAAGATGGAAGAAAAGCCAGTCGAGCGACTGATCCGGTTGAGCGAGAAGCGTGACCGTTCCATCAATTACCTCGTCGTCGACGCGATCTTGCAGTACCTCAATCGTGAGGAAAAGAAGGCTTAACCCCACTTGAACCCGCCACAAGCATCGATTGTGCCTTGTGGTGGGTTCTTTCTTCTGCTTGAAGCAGCCCTTTGTCAGTGGAGGGATCCATTCACGCCAAGAAGAAGAAAACCGACGATCGCTCGTCGGTTTTCCCTTCGCAGAGTACGGCGGAGACGCAGGAGGGCATCGCATCTCCGCCGCAGGTTCAAGGAGGCAAAGGCCTTAGAAACTCCCCTCTTGCTAAGGGCGATCCCTCCCCCTCACTTCCGCGCCTCACCACCCATCTGGCGCGAATGTGATCTTGATTACCTACATTCATTAACGCTTTTGCTGCAATCTTCAGCAATCCCTTGTGGGATCATGCAGGCAGACATTGCGCACCCGCAGTGAAGACTTCTGTCTCCCAAGAATCCATTCAATCCCCTGCTGGGCTTGATTTTCCCCTTGGGCGCTTTTCACAGGCCTTCTCGATACACCGTCTGCTTGCGGCGGTGTGCTTCAATCAGAAGCTGCTCCCTCACCCGCCAGCTTCCCAGTCACAAAGGCCCACAGGAAGTTCGTCCCCCCAATCGGACCAAAGGCGTCGAGGATCTCGCCACAGAAGTAGAGCTGCGGGACGATCCTGCTACGCAGGGTGCGGGGATCGATCTCGGAAAGGGGGATTCCTCCACCGGTCACCTCGGCCTCATTCCATCCACCGGTGCGCCGCCACGGGAGGGGATAGGACACAAGAGCGGCGATCAACCTCTTTCGATCACCCTTGGTTAGCGTTGCCGTGCGAGCATCTGTCAATGCAAGTTCATCAAGAAGCAAGTCGGCCAATCGGTCGGGAAGGACCTCCTTTAGAACCCCACGCACGGTCTTTCCACTGGGAGCCAAGATTTCCTCCCATTCGACCGATGTCTTGTCGCTCCACGCCACCTCGATCGTCGGGGAATCCTCCCCCTCACCAGCGCGCGCCGCGACATGGGCGATGTTGAGGATAGCGGGACCACTGTACCCACGATGGGTGAACAGGAAGTCACCGCGCATGCTCGTCCGAGACTTCCCCTTTCCAACCGATAGGGTCACTGGTATCGACAGGCCGGCAAGCTTGTGGTGCTCTGGAGACCCACCGCGCAGGGAGACGAGCGCTGGGTATGGATCGACGATGCTATGTCCAAGGCGCCGAGCTATCTCGTAGCCCGTTCCGTCGCTTCCCGTCTGCGGGTATGACATCCCCCCCGTAGCGAGGATGATCCTCGCGGCGACGATCGAATCACCGTTCTCCAGGATCACGTTCCTCCGCTGCGAGGGCTGGATGTCGACTACGGCGCTCCCGGTACGCACCTCGACTCCGCTCTGGCGCACGACAGCCAGCATGTGGTTTCGTACCTCCTCCCCGCCGCCGAACAGTGGGAAGACCTTCCCGCTCTTGCGGTTGTCGATCAGCTTCAGCCCCATCGGGCCGGAGAGGAATGCGCGCACCTCGGCAAGGGGCCAGGAGAGGAGGATCTTCTTTACGATGTTCACCGATGAGTCGGTAACGTACTGGCTCGGCTCGACCGGCCGCAGCGGAAGAATGTTGCATCTCCCTCCACCGGATAGAGGTATCTTCTGCCCGGGAGGGCGCATGCGGTCGATGATGACAACTCGATTGCCGCGTCGCGAGGCATGATAGGCGGCCATCATCCCCGCCGGACCTCCTCCGATAACCAAAACATCGTAACCCTTAGTCTTTCCCATGCGATAAGGTTACCCCACCTTCCATATCTATGCGAGCCTACTCCTCGCTGCCTTCAGGTGATAGGAGCCGGTCGAAGATCCCTTTGATCATCTCGGTCGCGTCAGGGACCGATCCCTGGTCATCCCCTGTGAGAAGCTGCTTCGCGTAATCTTCCGTCTGCTGTTGCAGCTGTTCATAGGCGGGTGGCAGCTTCACGTCGCTGCCCGGTCCGAGCTCACCGATCTGAGCGCCGAGCTGTTCGATCACTCCCTGCAGCTCCCTCTTGCCCTCAAGGAGCAGCCCCTCGCGCGCGATCTTGAGAAGCGGCTTCTCCCAGTGCACCCGCGGCGAGTCCGCACTCCCATCGATCGCTGCTCCGATCACGATCGGCAGGTCCTGGGCGTAGCGGTTGATCCCCTCGATGGTCCTCTCCGCTAGCTGCGGGGAGAGGCCGAACAGATCGGCGCCCGGACGCCGCGCAATCTCAAGGCCTGTCAAGGCAAGTGAGATCTCACCCGAAGCACTGTCCCCGGTGATCGTAACCGACGCGCTCAGCGTGGCGACTCCCGACATTACCTGAACAGGGAGGCTCGTCTCGTACAGCCACGCAAGCTGCGTTAGATCAACATCGCGTGCCTCAACGGAGTAGGTGTGGACCGACGCGCCCCCTCGATCATCGAGGAGCGCAGAGAGAGAAAACGTCGCCCGCCCATCCGCCGCGTTCGTCCCTACAAAACCATCAAGCTTGATCGAGACCGGTTTGCGAGCGAGCCGGGCCGGAAGGGCGAGGTTGTCGATCTCCACATCGGTGAGCGTGAGCGGAGGGAGCGTTCCATCGCTCCTCCGCTCATCAGCGAGGCTCACGTGAACGCGTCCGATATCGAGCCGCTCAACGGCAAACGAGGGGGCGAAACCAGGGAACGCCCTCCCGCCAGCGTAGCGGGAGAGATCGGCCTTGGGCTTGCGTGGCCGGGGCTGCCCCAAGTAGTCGATGAAGCGCTTGAGCAGGCTCCACCAATCCACATCCCCTGCGTGCTCCCTGGCCCACTCGATGTAGCCATCCGCGTTCCAGCCAGAGGTGAAGTCGTCGACGTTGAGCGTCCCGTCCTCCTGGCGCACGACGTGCAGGTACATCTCCCCGATCTCCACAGAGTTGAACACTACCCTACCCTCGAGGAGCGGGAGCATCCCGGCATCGAGGGTGAGCGATGCGACCTCAACCACATTCTCTGCTGGCTCATTCGGATCCTGTACGGAGAGACCATTCATGTCGAGCCTCCCGGTGAACAGGCTGAACGAGCTATCCTTCACCGCAACCTCCCCCCCAACAACGTAGGAGGCGGCAGAAGTGGCGATCCTCCCAGCAAAGAAGGGGACTACAACCGCGGCCACCAGATAACAAGCGAGGTAGATCAACGGCAGGATGATGAGCGCCTCCCGCCTGATATAGCGAAACAGCCCACGTGGCGGCTTCGCGCTCTCGTACTTCGCCTCGCCACCAACGAACAGCCAGCGCAGGAAAGAGGCCCACTTCTTGCCGCGCAACCTTCCTGAAAGGCCCCACGAACCTACCCATGCGGTGAACGAGCGCCGGTATCTAATCACAAGGGCCCGCACGCCAAAGAAGACGGGGATGGCGATCAACAGCGACAGAACGACCCCTCCCAGCAGAAGATAGCGCCCGTAGCCCATTGGGGCAGCGACCGGGAGGTGAAACAGGACCCGCCACATGGAATCGAGTCCGCGGCTGCTATCCAGAAGAAAACGCCCAATGGCGTAGCTTCCCGGAGCAACAGGGATGGACAGCAGCTTGAACAGCCCCATCGCCAGGAGAAATGCGCGAAAGCTCCCGCGCACGAGGAGAGCCAGGGTCATCGGCACGATCACGTGCAATCCCATCGGCGGGAGGCCGGCAAAGACACCAAGCGCAAAGGAGAACGCAATCTGATTTGGGGAGAGCGAGGATTTCAGGATCTTGAACACCTTCTTCACCCCGCTCCACGGAAGGATCGCCATCTTCATCACCTCGCCTTCATCATCGTCATAGCACGCTGCCCAGTCAAACGATACGCGGCGTGCGTGACCCTGATCCCTTTCCGGTACACATGACGCTACAATTCCAAGGACGCACGCCTATAGGATACTTCGGGCTCATGGCCTGTTTGCATCGGACAGTCCGCGGAGAAGAACGGGCCGCCCGGTGCTAGTATGAAGGCATGACAAAGCGAGGAATAGCAGTCATCGTAGTTATAGTCATTACAGGAATTCTCGCCGTCTCGGGGGTCTTCAAGCGCCACACACCTCCTGCCCCCGAGCCGGTGGTCCTGACCCAGCAGGAACAGGAGACGCCGCCGATCACCATCGCCATCGATCCTGGGCACGGCGGGCGTGATCCAGGTGGAGTCGTCGGTGACGTGTTGGAGAAGGACGTCAATCTGGAGATCGCAAACCGCTTGGCAGAGCTCGTTGATGCGCAGTCGGGACTGAAGGCTATCCTCACCCGCACCAGCGATGTTACCGTAGATAATCGCCTTCGCCTGCAGTTGGCGGAGGGCGCGGGCGCAGTGCTCTACGTCTCGGTGCACACTAACTCCTACAGCGATCCGAGCGTCCATGGAGCGGAGACACTGGTCGATGACACCCGCAC
>JAGGSM010000284.1 GCA_021159105.1 Candidatus Bipolaricaulota bacterium | reverse complement strand
TGCACGAATAGGTTCATCTTAACACGATCTTAGGCAGATCCTCTTTTTCGATCAAATGAAGCATCCCTCCGGAAGCGGAGAATCTATCAAGAAGCTTAGAAAGAAGCACATTCCAAGCGGGCGCGGGATCAACCCCTACGGGAGATTGAAGAAGTGCAGGATGTAGTTGTAGTAGAAGAAGAAGACAGGCAGCGCAAACAGGAGGCCATCTACCCGATCAAGTGCCCCTCCGTGACCGGGGAGGAAGGTTCCGGAGTCCTTCACGTTCGCTGCGCGCTTCAGCTTCGACTCGAAAACATCCCCCAGTTGCGCTGCGCCAGCGACCACAAAGGAGGAGGCGACGATGTGCGGGAAGCCTTGCCAGAACGCGAATTCCCTCCACACCGGAGAGAAAGTGGCGCCGAGGAGCGCGCCGAGGATGGTGAACAGGAATCCTCCGGCGATCCCCTCCCATGTCTTCTTCGGGCTTACGTTTGGGAAGGCGTAGTGCCTGCCGAACACGCTTCCGATGATGTAGGCCCCACTGTCGTAGCCCCACACCATGAGCAGGATGATCAGCGCGTTCGATGCACCGACCGCGGGGCGATCTCCTCCACTGATGTAGATTTGGTAGAAGAAGGTGAGAAGCCACGGGATGTACAGCAGGCCGAACACCCCGGCGACCGCCTTCAGAAACCCATCGCGGTGCGGCAGGCTGCCGAGGTAGCGCAGCACCTGGTAGGCTATCGCAAGCAGGAGCGCCACGACGCTGTAGCGGCCGTTGAAGATGACCGTGGAGAAGACGAGGATGGGGATCCAGATAAGAAACTCAGGCGCAGCGATCGGTATCTCCAGCCGCTTCATCAGTTGAATGTACTCCACCCCGGCTGGGTACGCGGCTAACAGAATGAGGATCCCAACGATCCACTGCACGTTGAAGCGCGTTCCAAGATAGAGCGTGCTAAACACGACTCCTCCCGCGATGAGGGCGCTGAACAAGCGCCTCGTCAAGTTGATGGCGTTGATCACTCTTCCTCCTTCACCGCTCCGAAACGGCGCTCACGTTCTTGGTATTCTGTGATTGCTCTGACGAGCTCCTCTGGCCCAAAGTCCGGCCAGAGTGTATCAGTGAAGTAAAGCTCAGCATAGGCCGCTTGCCACAGGAGAAAGTTCGATAGGCGCATCTCACCACTGGTGCGGATGATCAGGTCCGGATCAGGGATCTCCGCTGTGTAAAGTGATGATGCTAGCATTTGTTCATCGATCTCCGCCGGATCGATCTCAGTTGAGAGTGCTCGCTCGGCAATCTGCCGGCAGGCCCGCACGATCTCCTCATGAGAACCGTAGTTGAGCGCTATATTGAGCACAAGGCGGGAGTTCTCCGCCGTCTCCTCGATCGCCCCCTCGACCCGGTACCGCAGCTTGTCCGGCAGGGGGGCCAGATCTCCGGACACTACGACTCGCACTCCTTCCCGCTCAAACTCCGCCAGTTTCTCGGTGATGAAGGTATCCAGAAGATCCATGATAAAATCGACCTCGTTCTTCGGACGAGCCCAGTTTTCTGTGGAAAAGGCAAAGAGCGTGAGGTATGGAAGCCTGAGGTCCCTGCAGGCAAAGCGAATCAGACGCTCGGCAGCCTGCGTTCCCGCCTGATGCCCAGTCGTGCGTGGAAGGCCCCGCTGTCTTGCCCAGCGCCCGTTCCCATCCATGATGATCGCCACATGCTTGGGAAGACCCCGTTCTCTGATGAGTTCAATCGATTCTGCCATTCTGTTCTTCAATCCCCTACAGGGGTTGATCCCCGCCCCTTGGAGCGTCCCTGTCACAAATCTTATTGGCACACCTTCCGCTTGCGGAGGCGTAATTCATTAGGTGACCCTTCTCCATCGCCGGTCTCTGTTCTTCACGGTAGGTCATTCTACCACAAAATGTGGGCAAGAGGGACTCGGGAACACGGTGACGCGAAGATGCAGGAGACACGGAAAGGGTGAATGTTTGTCATGCCGTAGGTTACTGTTCCTTGAGCAGCAGCGCTCGAGCCTCGCGCACTACCGTGAGCGATCCTGCGATGAGGAGCGCGTCATCACGCCCGAGGCCCGCCCGAGCGAAGGAGAGCCCCTCCGCGACCGAGCCTGTCACGGAGTGATCCCCGGAGAGTTTTTTCGCCAAACCGGCCAGCACGTCGGGATCGAGCGCCCGCGGGCTGGCAGAACGGGTGAGCGTCACATGTGAAAACAGGGGAAACAGCGTATCCGCCATGGAAGCGTAGTCCTTGTCCGCGAGGACGCCGAACAGGAGGTGACGCTTGTCGCGCTGCGGGAAGAGGGATTTCACTTCTCCTGCCAGCGCCCGTATCGCGTGCGGGTTGTGCGCCCCGTCGAGGACTATCAGCGGATCGCGGCCCACCACCTCGAACCGACCGGGCCAGGATGTCGCGGCGAGGCCGGATGTGATTGCGTCATCCGGGATGCTCAAACCGCTCTTTCGAAGCTCGACGACCGCTCTCAGGACGAGGCGCAGGTTCTCCTGCTGGTAGGAGGCGACGAGCGGTATCTTCACCGATTCAGGAAGAGAGGTCGCAATGACCTTGTAGGCGGCGTACTCCAGATTGCGGAGCGTGTTCCTCAATGTGATATCCGTTACAGATGACAGCGGCGCGCCCACCTCCTCACATTCCTCAAGCACAACGCGCTTTGCCTCCGGAGGGAGGTTTCCTATCAGGAACGGCACGCCCTCCTTGGCGATCCCCGCCTTCTCCCAGGCGATCTTCCCGATCGTGTCCCCGAGGAGGTCGGTGTGGTCCAGATCCACCGTTGTCAGTATCGTCAGGATCGGACGCACGACGTTCGTGGAGTCGTACCTGCCGCCGAGGCCGACCTCGACTACAGCGAGATCTACGTCATGCGCTGCGAAGTGGGAGAGGGCGACCGCGGTCAGGACCTCGTACAGGGTCGGTCGATCAGTCGTATCTGTGAGTAATGGGGAGATCCGCTCGACCTGGGCTGCAAACTCCTCCTCGCTGATCCACTCATTGTTCACGCTGATCCGGTCGCGGAAGTCGATCAGATCGGGAGAGGTGAAGCGCCCCACGCGGTGGCCTGCGCGCGAGAGGACGCTTGAAAGCATAGCGGCGACCGACCCCTTTCCGTTCGTCCCGGCGATGTGGATCGCGGGGAACGACCGCTCCGGATGGCCGAGATGCTCAAGGAGCCGAACGATACGATCGAGGCCAGGCTTCACCTTCAGGGAGGGGAGCCCCTGCAAGGCGCGGCGGGCCTCGGCGTAGTCCACGTTATCCCTCCAACGAGGCCAGGTTCGCCCGCAGGCGCTCCGCCTTCGTCAGGAACTCCTCTTCCTTCGCCCTCTCCTTCTCCACCACCTGCTCGGGGGCGTGGCTGAGGAAGGACTCGTTCGCCAGGTTCCTGCGCGTGCGCTCCAGGTCGGATTCGGCCTGCTTAAGCTCCTTCTTTATCCGTTCCTTCTCCGCCTCGATGTCGATCAGGTCGGCCAGGGGTACGAACAGGTCCGCCCCGGAGATCACCTGCCGCGCCGATCCCTCAGGAGCGGCGATATCGGGTGCGGCACGCCACTCGCTTGCCCCGCACAAGGTGCACAGAGGCCCCTGCATCTCCTCGATCAGGGAAGTCAGTCTCTGATCCTCCGTGCGCACAAGGACGCTCACCACCGCGTTCTGCGGCACGGAGAGCTCCGCCCGCACGGCCCGCACTGCGCGCACCGCCTCCTGGAATATCTCCATCTGCGCTTCTGCTTCAAGGTCCCGTTCTCCTGTCACTGGGAACGAAGCTAGCCCCACTGAGGTCGGCTCTTCTCCGAGCGTGCGCCACAGCTGCTCGCTGATGAACGGGACGAACGGGTGAAGGAGCTTCACGATCTCGCGCAGGGTGTGGTAGAGGACTCCGCGCACCGCGCCGTCGCCCCCGGCGAGCCTCTCCTTCGATATCTCCAGGTACCAGTCGCAGTAGTCGTGCCAGACGAAGGCGTACAGCGCCTCCACAGCCAGGTTGAAGTTGTACTCCTCCAGGTTCCCGCGCATGGAGCTGATCGTCGCGGACAGGCGCGACAGGATGAACCTATCCTCGAGCGCGGTCACGCTCTCCGGGAGCTGCGGCCGCTCGTCACCAAGGTTCATCAGGACGAAGCGCGCCATGTTCCACACCTTGTTCAGGAAGTTTCGCGCCTCATCGAGGAGGGACTGCGGCAGGCGCATCGATCTACCCTTGGATGTCGATTGTGCCAGGGCGAACCTCAGCGCGTCCATCCCGTAGGTCTCCTTGACCTCCATCGGGTCGATGCTGTTCCCCTTGGACTTGCTCATCTTCTGGCCGTGTGCGTCGACGACGAGCGGGGTGATGTACACCTCGGGGAAGGGGGCCTTTCCGGTGAAGTGCAGCCCCATCATCAGCATGCGCGACACCCAGAAGAAGAGGATGTCGAAGCCGGTCATCAGCACGGAGGTCGGGTAGAAGTAGTCGAGGTCGGCGGTCTTCTCCGGCCAGCCCATCACGGAGAAAGGCCACAGCGATGAGGAGAACCAGGTGTCGAGGACGTCCTCCTCCTGGCGCAGCTCCACGTCGCGGCCGTAGTGCTCTTTTGCCCTCTCACGCGCCTCCTGTTCGTCGTGCGCGGCGAACGGCGTCTCGTCCGGCCCGTACCAGACCGGGATGCGGTGCCCCCACCACAGCTGGCGGGAGATGCACCAATCGTGGATGTTCTCCATCCACTCGAAGTACAGCTTCTTCCAGCGGTCGGGGATGAATCGCACCCGGCCGTCGCGCACCGCGGCGATCGCCTCCTCGGCGAGAGGCTTCATGCGCACGAACCACTGGGTGGAGACGATCGGCTCCACCGCCGTGCCGCAGCGTTGGCAGTGGCCGACGGCGTGCATGTAGGGGACGATCTTCTCCAGTGCGCCTTCCTCTTTGAGCGCGGCGATCACCGCCTCCTGCGCCTCTTCTCGCGTCATTCCGGCGAAGCGGCCGCCGTTCTCGTTGATTTCCCCCTCTTTGGTGAAGATGTTGATCGCTTCCAGGTTGTTGCGCTTGCCGATCGCGAAGTCTATCGGGTCGTGCGCCGGGGTGATCTTGAGGACGCCCGTCCCGAACTCGGGATCGACCTCCTCCGCCGCAACGATCGGTAGCTCGCGGCCGAGGAGCGGTAAGATCGCCGTCTTTCCGATCAGGCCGTTGTGCCGCTCATCGTTCGGGTTCACCGCCACGCCGCTGTCCCCGAGCATCGTCTCCGGCCGGGTGGTGGCGATCGTCACCTGCCCCCCTTCCTTGATCTTGTAGGTGACGTAGTACAGGTTCCCCTCTACGTCCTTGTGCTCCACCTCGATGTCGGAGAGCGCGGTCTCGCAGCGCGGGCACCAGTTGATCATGTAGTTTCCGCGGTAGATCAGCCCCTCGTCGTACAGCTTGACGAACGCCTCGTGCACGGCGCGGGAGAGCCCCTCGTCCAGGGTGAACCGCTGGCGCGACCAGTCGCAGGAGCAGCCCAGCGTCTTAAGCTGTTCGATGATCTCCGAGCCGTACTTCTCCTTCCACTCCCATACGCGGGCGACGAACGCCTCGCGCCCGATGTCGTGGCGCGACAGGCCGTCCTTTGCCAGCACCTTCTCCACCACGTTCTGGGTGGCGATACCGGCGTGGTCCGTCCCGGGGAACCAGCACGCGTTGTACCCGTCCATCCGCTTGTAGCGGATGATGATGTCCTGCAGGGTGTTGTTCAGGGCGTGCCCCATGTGCAGCCGCCCGGTCACGTTGGGAGGCGGAATGACGATGGAGAACGGCCCCTTGCTCGGTCTTTCTATGTCAGCGCGGAAGAAGTCCCCCTTCTCCCAGAAGCGGTATATCTCCTCCTCCACCTCTGAAGGTTGATAACGCTTGGAAAGCTCCATGATTCTCCTTGTTGCACGGATAGATCCGTGCTTGCTAGCACCAGTCTCCTATCGAGAGCTGGTAGTCGTGCAGCTCATCCGGAGAGAAGAACAGGGCGATCTCCCGCTCTGCGGAAGCGGCGGAATCAGAGCCGTGTACAATGTTCTTGGTCAGATTGAGCCCGAAATCCCCCCGGATCGTTCCCGGCATCGCCATCTGCGGGTTGGTGACGCCCATCAATCCCCGCACCACCTCGACCGCGTTCTCCCCCTCGACAGCCATGGCGACGATGGGAGAGGACGTGATGAACGACAGGAGCTCGGAGAAGAACGGCTTCTCCACGTGCTCGTGGTAGTGGGTGCGAGCGAGGGCCTCGTCGACCTGCATCATCTTCAATCCGGCGATCTTGAACCCTTTATCCTCGAAACGGGAGATGATCCGTCCGATCAACCCTCTCTGGACGGCATCGGGCTTACATAGAACCAGTGTACGTTGCACACTCATCGGTGAAACCTCCTACGGACTTCTGATATACCGCCGCCCTTCGATCTGCTCAACTAGACCCTGCATCTGCAGCGTGAGGAGGATCTGCGCGGCGCGGGTGGGTGAGATGCCCACCCGAGAAATGATATCGTCAATGTGGAGCGGTTCAAGGCCGATGAGATCGTAGACGCGGCGCTCCTCCGGCGACAACGCAGTCTCACGCTGTTGTTGGGGCTTTGTGATGGCAGCCAGGTCGGGGAATTCTGAAACGATGTCTTCCACGCAGGTCACAAGCTTTGCCCCGTCCTTGATGAGCGCGTTTGTCCCCGCGCTTGACGTGCTGGTGACGTTGCCCGGGACGGCGAACACCTCCCGACCCTGCTCGACAGCGAGGCGGGCGGTGATCAATGCGCCGCTGCGCTGTGGGGCTTCCACCACGATCACCCCGCGCGATAGCCCGGAGATGATCCGGTTTCTCTGCGGGAAGGTCCACTTCGACGGCGGCATGTTGATCGGGTACTCACTTATCAGGCTTCCTCCCTGCTTGCAGATCTGCTCAGCGAGGCGCGCGTTGCTCGCAGGGTAGATGTGCCCCAGGCCGGAGCCGAGGACGGCGACCGTCTTACCGCTCGTGAGCGCGCCCTTGTGCGCAGCGGTGTCGATCCCGATGGCCAGGCCGCTGACCACGATCAGGCCGAGCTCGGCTAGGTCGCGCGCCAGCTTGCCCGCCATTGTCCTCCCGTAGCGGCTCGACCTGCGCGTCCCCACGATCGCCAGCGTGCGCGCGGTATCGATCAGCATCTCGCCCCGTACGTACAGGACGACAGGTGGGTTCTCTATCTGTCGCAGTAGGGGCGGGTAGTCCTTATCGAGAATCGTCAGGATACCGACGCCCAGTCTCCGCGCCCGATCGAGCTCAGAATCGAGATCATTCTCACTGCGCGCAGCAATGATGCGGGAGGAGACCTCGTCGCTGAATCCCGGAAGAGAGGAAAGCGATCCCTGCGGCGCCTCCCACATCTGCCGCGGAGAAGAGAAGCTATCCAGGAGCACCGTCATCCTCCTTGGCGTCAGCTCCGCTATCAGATTTAACCCGATTAGGTATTCACGCTCTTCTCGATCCATGTGTTCAGGATAGAAGAACGCCCTACATCCGGCAAGTGTGTTTACATTTCACAGTGATGCTTGTGGACTGATACGGATTCCACTACCATTTGCCCTCGGTGGTAGATATGCCTTTTTTTCTGTTTGTCCTTGCGTGTGTCGAGATCGCTGTTCTCATCAAGCTGGGCCAGCTGAGCGGCGGCGGGGTCGTCCTCGGCGAGGTCCTGTTGAGCGGCGTTCTCGGGATGATCATCCTGCAACTGAAGGGACGTGCTATCCTGAAGAACGTGGCGATAAGCGTATTCATCGGTCGGCTCACATTGAGGTCCCTCATGAGGCGAGAGCTGCTGCCGCTGATCGCTGGGATACTGTTGATCGTCCCTGGCATGCTGAGCGACCTATTCGCCCTGTACCTCCTCCTGCGCTACTCCCTGACGCATCCGTTGTCATCGGGGAGCACGAGCGATACGTCTGATGCTGATGGCGCGATCGACGTGGAGTACAAGGTCCACGACGATGAACCGCGCACGTAGATAGCGAGTAGCAGCAGATAGCACACGATCCCTCCGATCCAGATTCCCATCCATTTCGGTACCGCAAGCATGCTCCCCGGTAGGCTGGAAATTCCCTTTACACCCGCGATGAGGCAGTGCAGCACAAATTGCAGCGTCCTCGCTGCCACCAGTGCAAGCGGGGTCCACGACAGCAGAAGGAAGATCCCTCCTCCCCATAAGGCGAGGGTTGCCAGAGGGATCGCCATGAGGCTTGCGATGACCCCGAACGGATAGAAGGCGTGGAAGTGATAGGCAAGGAAAGGAGCGGTCCCCGCTTGAGCTGCTGCCGAGACAGTCACAAGCAGCAGCGGGTAGGAGACGATCCTTGTTGGAAGGGGTGTCTGTTTGGCAAGATTAGTGATCCTCTGTTGAACACGAAACATTGGATCGAACAGGAACAGAATCGCTCCCGTCGCGGCGAAGCTCAATTGGAATCCGACGTCCCACAGTGCCGCCGGTCGGAGGGCGAGGACCACCAACCCTGCTGCGGCGAGGCCAGCGTACGAACTGACCCAGCGCCTCAGAATCAACCCGCAGTCGGCGAGAACGCTACCAAGAGCGAGGAAAGCGAACAATAGGGCGGCGCGCAACAGGCTCACCCGTGGCCCGACGATCCACAGGATGAGCAGCACGGCAATCCCCACCAGTGGATACGTGATGCGTGGACGCAGTCCGAAGATGCGCAGCAGAAACCACAGTGCGGCAAGGAAGATCCCCAGGTGTAGCCCGGAGACGGCGAGCAGGTGCATCAGCCCGGCGCGTCGGAACGCATCCTCAATCTGCGCGGACATCATCCCCTTCTCACCTAGCAGTAACCCGTGTGCCAGACCTGCCTCCTCATGTGGGAGGAACTCGTCGACGCGCGAAAGAAGACGCTGCCTGATCTCATCGCCGAGGCGCATGATGATGCTGCCCGTGACTCCGACTTTCTCCACCTCTCTTGGCGAGTTGACGATCATCGTGGCGAAGATCCCCTGCCTAGCTAAGTACCCCCGGTAATCGAAGTCATCGAAGTTCTCCGGCGCTTTTCCTGATCCTGTGATCCGTACCCGATCCCCATACAGGAGTAACGGCTGATCCTCACCCTTCCAGAACAGGGTAACGAAGACCCTTGCCCCGATATGATCCGGTGCGAGGACGAAGGTGGTGTGGTCGGATCTATCCTCGGGGTAAGAGACTATCGTTCCCGTCAGTTCATGTAGGTTGTCTGCCTGTTTGTACAGCGATCCAGTGATCACGGGTGATGCTTGATAGCGTAGCGCGCCGAGAAGCGCGATACTGATCAACAGACCGGAGAGGAAGGATCTCCTCCAGCGGCTGAGCGCGACAGAAACTGCTGCTGTGGCCGCACAGGCAAACCAGACCAGGATGCGCTGTTGAGGCAGGACCGACCCGACAGCGATCCCGGCAGCAAACGACAGGCTGATACCGATCACTGAATACCTCATTGGCAATGAAATGATAACCACGCAGGTGTGCCGATTGCCAGTTCTGTTTTTGGGTGTATAATATCAATGGTTCTTTGACATGGGGGTGTATGGATTCGACGGAGTTACCAAAGTAAGGCTGCAAGCGGAGCTTTCGCTATCTCCTAAAACTGACGAAACAAACAACAATTGCGAACACAACAACTGCGAATTACGCATTCGCTGCTCCTTCTCTAAACTAGGGAAGGCCGTCTGATGAAGCTTCCCGCGGGCTTCACTCGGGCGTCAACTTAGCGGGTATACCGCGCACTGCGCTTCCCGGCGCGCGATGAATCACAGGAAGCTTGGGATTGGGCGATCCTGGCCGTGGGAGGGTCCGATCCGAGACTAAATCACGGTTCTAAGCTTGTAGATGCTGACCGGCGGTACCTTCGGACGCGGGTTCGACTCCCGCCACCTCCACCAGTCTCTATCCCGGATAGCCTTCAGGCTCACTTTTTTATCAACTGACACATCACAACATCACCTCAATCTACCATTGCTTGGGCATGGCACGGACGAATAGTGCTGGCGGCATCGGGGATCGACATGAACTCTTGCCAAGTGGAAGACGTCTCTTGAGGTACACTGGCAGGCCAGGGGATGGGTCAGGAATTAGACGTTGAAAGGGTCAATTTCCAAGCGTTGCCAACACTCTGCCGCTCTTTGCCTGATGCGAGTCCCCGTCCACTCCCCGTCACTTGCAAGAGGTACAACATCACCCCTGACGGGGACGCATGCCCCGACAAGCAACTCGCCTGCCTTGTACTATGGCGATGAACTACCTGCCACGAGCGGACGTTGTATCAACAAGCTTTGTGGAAGGTACGCCCCAAGGGGCAGGGAATCGCCCCCTGCAGGGGATTGAAGATTGGATCAGCCTTGCGTTGGATGGTGGAATGATGCGTTCATATCTGTACCGAGTATCTGTCGTTTCCCTCATTGTCGGCCTTGCGCTGATCGGGCGCGGGATCGGAATGCAACACGAAGCCTTGCTCTGGACAGGGATCGCTCTTGCCGGAGGGAACATCCTTCTCCTGCTGTGCTATCGCCGAGCGTCCACACCGCCCTCCCACCACGCAGAAACACCATCTGCGGACACTTCTAACTAGCTCTGATATCTTGCTTCCAGCACCTCTGCGCACTCTCTGATGACGGAAAAATCGGACAAGCTGCTTGACAGAGTTATCTCAAGTCGCTATCATCGTTTCGAAAGGCATGGTAAACGGCTAGGTAGAAAGGAGTAATCCTGAGCGCTACTAATAGCAGTGTTATCGAGCTTCATGGGATCGTAAAACGCTTTCCTGGCGTTGTTGCTAGTGACGGCGTTGATCTGAGTGTTCGCAAGGGTGAGATCCATTGTCTGCTCGGTGAGAACGGTGCCGGCAAGACAACGCTGATGCGTATTCTGTACGGCCTCTACCAACCCGATGAAGGGGAGATTCTCCTTAATGGTAAGCCCATTCGTATCTCCTCTCCACGCGCCGCGCTGACCTACCACATCGGCATGGTTCACCAGCACTTCCGCTTGGTACCAACATTGAGCGTGGCAGAGAACATGGTTCTGGGCCTCGATGAAGGGACGGGCCCGTTCCTCAACTACAGACAGACCCACAAGAAGATATCTCAAATTGCAGAGAAATACGGGCTGGTAGTGGATCCCCAAGCCAAGGTTTGGCAGTTAACGGTCGGTCAGCAGCAGCGAGTGGAGATCCTGAAGGCCCTCTATCGACAGGCTGATGTTCTGATCATGGATGAGCCGACGAGCGTGCTCACTCCGCAGGAGGTAGATCAGCTCTTCGCCACGCTGCGGACTCTGGTCGACGATGGCCTGACCATCATCTTCATCACCCACAAGCTGGATGAAGTGATGGAGATCAGCGACCGGGTGACCGTCCTGCGCAAGGGCAAGGCCATCGCCACTGTAAACACGGCGGATACGAACAAGGCAGAACTGGCGAAGTTGATGGTCGGACGCGAGGTCGTCTTCCGCCTAGAGAAGAACCCCGTCAAGCGAGGGGAGAAGATCCTCGCTGTCGATGACTTGCAGGCACTGAATGATCGTGGCCTTCCCGCCCTGAGAGGGGTCTCTTTCGAGGTTTACGAAGGAGAGATCCTCGGTGTGGCTGGGGTCTCCGGGAACGGTCAGCGCGAGCTTGCGGAGGTACTGACAGGGCTGCGCCGTGCAACGGGTGGGCATGTTACCCTGGAAGGGAAGGACGTGACCAATCGCTCAGCACGCGAGATCGCCGATGCCGGAGTCGCTCATGTGCCAACCGAGCGCAAGACAATGGGCACGGTTCCCAGCATGACAATCCGCGAGAACCTGATCCTCAAGAGCTACCGCCAGCCGCCCTTTTCACACGGAATGTTCCTCGACAACAAGGCAGCGGAGGAGAATGCACGCGCAGCCATGAAGGAGTACGCCATACTGGCTCCCAACATCGACACAGCGGTCAAGGTCCTCTCTGGCGGGAACATCCAGCGTGTTGTGCTTGCTCGAGAGCTGTCAGGCGATCCGCGTCTGATCATCGCCGCTCACCCTACATACGGCTTGGATGTTGGAGCCACGGAACAGGTGCGCCAGATACTGCTGGCGCAGCGGGATCGTGGAGCAGGCATCGTGCTCATTTCGGAAGACCTGGAGGAGATTATGACCATGTCCGATCGAATCCTCGTGCTCTTCCAGGGTCAAGTGATGGGGATCATCGATGCAGAAGGGGCTCAGATTGAGAGGATCGGGTTGATGATGGCCGGAACAGAGGAAGAGAAGAAATGACAGCACCCAATTGGCTCAAGATAGAACGCCGCCCGGTGGCCTCCGGAAGGACCGTCTTCATCATCTCGGTGTTGGCAATTCTGGCGGCACTGCTCGTCGCGGCAATCTTCTTCGCCGCCTACGGAATATCGCCGATCTACGCCTATTACCTCATCCTCCGCGGCGCGTTGGGGAACATGCATGGATTCAGTGAAACGATACGACGCATGATCCCACTCCTCCTGTGCGGGGTTGGGCTTACGGTGGCATTCCGCGCGCTGTTCTGGAACATAGGCGCTGAGGGGCAGATTCTCATGGGCGCGATCGCTGCATCCGGAGTCGCCCTCTTCTCAGGGTTGCCGGGCCCGCTTCTTCTCATCGCCATGTTCATCGCTGGCTTCCTCGCCGGCGCCGCCTGGGGGTTGATCCCAGCCGCACTGAAGGCGAAACTGGGGCTGAACGATGTCATCACTACACTGATGTTGAATTACGTCGCCATGTACGTCGTGTTATGGCTGGTTCATGGACCGTGGAAAGGGGCGAGCATGCGCGGCTACGCCTACACGGATATGTTCCCGAACGCAGCACAGTTGCCGATGATCGGCTCAACTTCCATCCATTGGCCAACCCTGATGCTGGGATTCATCGCCGCGGTTGTGATGTACATACTGGTGAACCGCACCCGCAGTGGGTTTGAGATTCGTGTCGTTGGGGAGAACCCAGAGGCGTCGAGGTTCGCCGGGATAAGCCAGTTCAAGACGACGATGCTGGTGATGTTTATCTCTGGCGGATTGGCCGGTTTCGCTGGTGTCGGTGAGGTTGCGGGGATCTATCATCGCCTCCTCGATCCGAGTCAGATCTCGATGGGCTACGGATTCACGGCAATCATCGTCGCCTGGCTGGCGCGCAAGAACCCGCTCGCTGTCATTGTCACTTCCTTCTTCTTCGGGATCCTCATGGCTGGTGGGGACGTGATCAAGATCCAACTGCGCTTGCCCTTCCAATTGATCAACGTGTTCAATGGGCTGATAATGTTCTTCTTGATTGGAAGCGAGCTTCTGATACGCTACAAGATCTCAATAAGGAGGCGGTAATGGGCTGGGAGACGTGGATCATTGCTACACTGAGCCGGACCCTGGCCTACGGGACACCACTGCTCATTGCCACCCTAGGAGAGATATTTGCTGAGCGAGCTGGGGTATTGAACCTTGGCGTGGAAGGGATGATGATCATGGGAGCCTACAGCGGGTTTGTCATCGCCTACACGACAGGTCACCCATGGCTGGGAATCCTTGTAGCTGGAGTCGTTGGCGCCGTCTTCTCCATCATACACGCGTTTGTCAGTGTAACGCTGAAGGCAAACCAGGTAGTGTCCGGACTTGCTCTGACGATGCTCGGCCTCGGCTTGGCCGGCGTGCTCGGCCGCGGATGGGAAGGGCTGCCACTGTTCACCCCAATTCACAAGATGACTGTCCCCGTGCTGTCAAGCATTCCAGTGCTCGGACCCATTCTATTCAAGGGGCAGAACCTTGTCGTCTATCTGACGATGCTGCTCGTCCCAGTTCTCTGGTACGTTCTCTTCCGTACTCGTATCGGCATTTCAATCCGCGCAGTGGGAGAGAGCCCAGCCACAGCCGACTCCCTTGGGGTCAATGTCACCCGCATCCGCTACCTGTGTGTCATATTCGGCGGATTCCTGGCAGGTGTGGCCGGTGGATACCTCTCGGTCGCTTACCGCCCATCCTGGACGCAAGGGATGACCGGTGGAATGGGGTGGATCGTGATCGCCCTGACGATATTCGCCTTTTGGAACCCGATTTACGGATTGCTCGGTTCGTACCTGTTCGCGGCTCTGTATCACCTCTCATTCCGCCTACAGGCTTGGGTCTCCCCGGAATTGCTGAAGGCGATGCCGTATCTGTTCGCGATACTTGTCCTGATATTCGTCGCTCAGGGGACACTGAAGAAGAAGATGGGAGCACCGGCGGCGCTGTCGGTGCCGTATACTAGAGGTGAAGAATAGCCCGTGTTGGGGAAGGAGGTGAACAGTAGGAGAACCAGGAGGTATTCGGTACAGCAAATAAGATCAGGGAGGGAAAAATGAGGAACAGACTGGCTCTTGTTGGATTGATGGTGCTGGTGATGGTTGCCAGCATGGTTGCTGTTGGAATTGCTGCTGAGTATGTCCCAGGCAGCCCACTCAAAGCTGGTTTCATCTACATTGGGCCGATCGGTGACTACGGTTGGTCTCACGCGCATGACGTGGCGCGGAAGGCCGTATTGGAGCAGTTCCCGTGGTTGAGCACGGTGTATGTGGAGAGCGTGCCCGAAGGTGACGCAGGGCCGACGATCGACAAGCTGATCAATGACGAGCACTGCAATGTCATCTTCACGACAAGCTTTGGCTACATGGACGATACAATCGCTGCAGCAAAGAAGCATCCTGACGTGATCTTCGCGCACTGCTCGGGATTCAAGCGTGCGCCGAACGTGGCGACGTACATGGCCGACTTCTACCAGGTCTACTACCTGAACGGACTGATGGCCGGTGCGCTCACCAAGACAGGAAAGGTAGGGTATGTTGGCGCATTCCCGATTCCTGAAGTGAAGCGCCACATCGGTGCGTTCACCCGAGGTGTGCGTGAAGTCAATCCTGATGCTCAAGTGGATGTACGCTGGATCATGGAGTGGTTCAACCCTGCCGCTGCGAAAGAGGCAACGGAAGCCCTCATCGCCGACGGCTGCGACGCGTTCGCGTTCACCGAGGACTCGCCGACGGTCGTGCAGGTAGCGGGCGAGAACGGGCTCCTCAGTTTCGCTCACTATTCTCCGATGTATCGGTTCAGCAAGGACTACTGCGTGTCCGGTGAATTGGTCCATTGGGATGCCATCTACGCTGACTTCTTGGCCAAGATATACGCTGGTGTGTACACCGCGCACAACCTCGCCAACGTCGACTACTGGTGGCTCCTCGGTCAGGGAGCGGTGGAAATGGGCGCACAGCCGGGAATGCCCATCAATCCGGCTTACGTTGACAAACTGAAGGCCGTTACCGTCGACGATCCTGTGCTGGGAACGGTCAGCGTGTACGATCTCATCCAGGACCGCATCGCCGAGATGTCCGATCCGTCAATGGTCTTCGATCCCTACGACGGTCCAGTGAAGGATCGCAAGGGGAACGTCCAGGTGAAGGCGGGATCCCGCATGAGCGTGCTACAGCTGACAACGATGGAGTGGGCGGTGGAAGGCATCATCGGCCCTTGGCCGGGTGAGCCGTAGAAAATATTGGGATTTCAACGGCCCTCAGTTGTTGAGGGCCGTTTTTTTGTCAACGCGAAGCGGAAAAGCAAGCTTATGCTATTGCTTCCTTCGTGCCCTTCGTGGTGCCACCCATTCGAAGGCGAACGCGGAAGTCGGAATGCGGAGTGCGGAACGGAAAAGCGATCTCACGCAAGG
>JAGGSM010000297.1 GCA_021159105.1 Candidatus Bipolaricaulota bacterium | reverse complement strand
AAGCACTTGGAGAAATCAAGAATGCTACACCAGAACTTCGTAGAAGTCTTATAGAGCTTGACAAGAAGTAAATCATGCAACATTTGCATGATATATTTATGGCAACAATTTATTTATGTGCTGCAGCAATAGTTGCAATTATTGTATTTTATGCAGCAACTATAGTTATACCAATAGCTATAATTCTTTTTATTATTTTTATAATAACTGAATTCATGAAAGCAGATAGAGGGGAGTAATCCCCCCTTATGCTATTATGTCAAAATTAAATGCATTTGTTGGTAATGCAGTTTGCATATCTAGTAGATCAGTAAAGACATTATTTATAAATTCTTCTTTACTGATGTAGTTAGAACCAACCACATGATAAGGTGTATCTCCGGCATCTAATCCAAACGCTTCAGCCAACAATAATGATCCAAAGAATGTTAATGGATTTCTTTCTGCAAGGTTTAATATTACTCTTTGAATACGTGCACTATAAGAAACAAATGGTGTAATAAAGAATCTACCAGTAGCATCCAAAACCATTGGTGGTGCAAATGCATAGTCAGGCATCATGTCTGATGTTTTAGCATTTATATCTTCAATTTCTGCATCAGTAAGATCAGCTTCACTCTTTCCTGTTTTAGCTATTAAATGATCTCTATAAATAATCCTTGACATAGCATCAGGATAAGTAGTAGCAACAGAACCCATCTTCGTCAACGTAGATGATGGAGAAGCAAAATATTCAGAAAGATATTTAGCAACATCTCCATCATTTTTAATCTTCGCAATCCTTTTCCCCATTATCGCAAGTTCTTCAGAAACAGGTTTCAACATCTCTGTATTTTCACTTATTTTAGATAACCAACCAAACAAATCTTCAACATTCAATCCAAACTTAGCATAAGCCATAATAGCCTTATGTATATTGTTCACATCTCCAGTTTCATTATCATGTGTCAACTTATTAAAGACCTTATCTATACTTCTTTGTAATCCAGTAATAGTATCATAGTCTCTAGTAATAATATCAGTTGTTAATGACTGCATTACTCCAGCATTCATAGCACCCATTAAAGGGTGGTTCTGGAGCTTCTTTTCTACTTCTTTGAGTTTATATGCAGCAACCTTATTACCGCCTCTTGCTCTTATTGTTAAATCTATTTGCTCAGCTTTAAGTTTTGACATTGAACTCATTTGTCCAATATTCTTTTTCCAACCTCTGGCTATTGTTATTGGTGATACACCATAAGACATAAGTAAAGTAGTTGTAGAAATCAAATCAAGTGTTACTTTAGCAGGGTTCACAATAATCATGTGAATCTTCATAAGTGAAATTGCTTCTGTTACTATTTCAAAAGCCTTCCTGAACTGAGGATTTGACTCAAATGGTAAAGCTCTTTTATATCCTGCAATCCATGGAGAAATATCATTTCTAACTAAAGATAATTTATTTCCAAAACCTTTAACACCACTCATTTTTGTAGGTATAGTTTTAAATCTCTTCTTGATTTTATCTGAGAGATCACTGTACTTCATTCCATCTTCCATCTCTATGAACCACGGTTCATCTTTCCCTCTTTCGTCAATTAGTCTTTCAATTTCAGCTACATCAGTAGGAGTATCTTTTTTAATAGAAAATCTTAGACCTGAATTACTTGCTATTTCATCACGTATAGCTTGGGTTTCTCTAATTTTTTCTATATGAGCATAAGATCGAAGAAGTGTTTGTGCAGGATTTTGAATAAGACCCATTTCCTTCTTTTTACTCATTGGAACCACCACCTTATATGTAACATTTTTACCTGTTCCAAATTTAATAAGATTCTTTAAATCTTTAGTTTTTGGTTTCCATCCTTTAGGCATATAAACATCTGTATTACCATAGTCAATGTTGGTTCCGAAAGCTTCTTGGTACTGTGAATTACCTGTTGTTCTCGATAACACAGCAATACCATGATTTTCGTCTGAAGGAATAACAGTTTTCCACTCATCAGTCATTTGGAACATACCACTTTTAATATCTGCTTCTGAAACAGCAACAAGTTGGAATGGTTCTTCATAGTATTCAAGAGTCATATTTCCTCTAAACTTTTTTATATCTCCTGATTCATTATAGGCTTTAAGTGTAGTTACATTTAAAGCTAAAGATGATTCTACAAGTTTATCAAACAGATCAGATTTATTCTGACGAAGTTCTTTTAACATCGCTTCAGAACCATCAATCTTCTTGAGTGCATAGAGAGCAGTAAGTCTTTCAACGTCTTCTACTCTAGCACCGGTAGTACCTTCCTGATAGATATTGTAGTAGTCACCAATTGGATTACCATCAATATAGAGTGCTGCGAAATTCTTAGATATACTAATATCATCATTGACTACTTTCTCTTCAATGAGTGCAATAGCCTGATCAATAGTTTTATCTCCATCAGCTATATCATAAATAAGTCCACCATTCTTAATGATGCCAAATATAGGAGCAAGACCAAACATATCATTCAGTTTAGCTACCTCATCTTTTGACATTCCATCCATTAAAAGATCTAGTTTAGTTACCTCAGTAGATGTAATCTTACCGTGGTTCTGGTTAGCCCTTTGAAAGATACGAGCTATCTTTTGTAACGTAGCTCTTTGTTTTACAGATGATGGAACCAAATAAGCTCTAAGTTCCTCCATTGTATCACTGCTCCAAACATCAAGAGTTGTCTTTTTCATATCACGATAAATACTTGATTTCTCTGTGAGTAATGCATCTACATGTTTAGCACCTTTCTCAGTAAGAGACATTGCATTTTTACCAAAATGTTTATACATTAAATCAGCAACAAGTGAATTAGACTCAGCTATAAAATTACTCAATGGATCACTAGTTACATAGTCATTGTTAGAAGTCTTTCCATATTCAAGAGCTTTTTCTAAATTTTTACGTTCCTGAACTTTTTCTTTTGGATCTGCAACTATATTTTCCTGATAAGAATCATCTACTGCTCTACCATCCATCTTTCGTCTTTGATATTTCTCACGTCCTGCTTTTGCTGCAGCTCGTTCGCTATAGTTAAAACGTGAACCACTATCCATAACTTCATTTATGGCTTCGATAAGCTCTTCAGGATTTATAACCGTATCTAAAAAATTAAGTTTCTTAGCCATCTCCCATACTTTTTTAACAGCTAGAACCAACATCGTAGCTTCATTTGCATCTTTTGCATTTTTAGCTTTAACTGCACGAACAAATTCTCTTGCTACTCCTGTTTCTGTACCGAGTACAGCTACAAGTTCTGATCTTATTCTTGCTTCATTGTTCCCTTGAGTTTCCATGAAGTATTTTAATCTATCTTTGGCGTGTTCATCCATATCTAAATTAAGAAGAATATCTTTATACTTATCAATATTTCTAACTGCTTTAGTTATGATTTTAACAAACTTATCATTCTCATTTGCAGACATATATCCAAGTGATTGATAGTGTGCAATTTCATGTTCCATTGCCACTCTTCCTGCACTCTTATGAAGCGTATCTATATTTGGAACAGTAATAGTATGTGACTCTACGTCATATGCAAACTTAGTTCCTACTGCCCATGAACCATTCCTTCCTTCTTCTAAGGAATCTCCAAAAAACTTAGCTACCATTGGAGAAAACTTCTTCATTAATCTAAGTGCTTTTCTTACTTCTCTAACATCTTTTTTTTGTTCTTCTCTTGTTTGTTCATTCTTTCCTGCTTCTATTTGTTCTCCAGCAAGTGCTTCAAAATTTTCCTTGGTACCATCATTATTGGTATAATCATCAGCAACAATATTTTCAGTCTTCTGCTTACTACTCTTTTCAGATGTACTCTCAGTCGTCTCAGGTTTAGCTGTAATTGGTTTAATGACTTCCAACACATCTTTTGTCATCTCTACATCCATAGCAGCATCATGAGCATTTTCAGGCTTCTTAGTAGTAATCTCTTTATACACAGAACCAAGACTATCTGATTCTCTTTTTGTTCCTGTTTCCATAAAGTTTTGATGAGCAACAGCTCCAAGTATGTCATTTGAAGCTCTACTTACTTTACGTGCTCCTTCCTTACCTTTAAATAGATGCTTCAGAACCTCCATATCAAAGTCAGAATTATATGCCATAATAGGCATACTTTTAAGAGTCTTTTCTAAATATTCAAGTTTCTCATCGTTACTTCTTCCATCTTTTGCTGCTCTATCATTTATCTCATTGAGGCTCATATCTATGTCATTCTTTTTCCAGAATGCCTTAACCCCAGCGGAAATCTTCTCTGTATGAAAATATATATCAACTGTTTCAGGATCACCTGTTTCAGGATTCATAATTCTAAATGCTACTTGATATGGCATAGAAGCAACAACACCATTTACATCAAGCTCTTTAGAACCACCATGATCCATACCGGTTGTTTCTGTGTCAAGAATAGCATAAGGTTTTCCAGACTCTATAATCTTCAATACTTTTTTATGAGACTTTGCTCCTTCCTTTTTGGTTACATATTTTGTAAGCATTTCTTCATTTTCAGCTTTTTGCTGATCTTCTTTATGTTCTTTCTCAGCTTTTTTCTTATTCTTAGCTGTAGAGATCTTCTTGCCAAACTGTAAAGGTTGGTTCTCGAATTCACTAAAACCAAAGACCTTATCTCCCATCATGTCACCATTTTTATTGGTTTCTTTGAAATTCATTTTAGAAAGAACTATAATTTTCTTATCATTTGCTACTTGTGCATTTTTAACAAGTGATGCTATCTTTGTACCACCTGCTGCCTCAACCATCTTGCCATATCCTTCCATTTGAGAAAGTTCAAAAGCCATTTGGTTATGAATATCAAAAACTGCATTTATGTCTCTTGTAGCTTCTTGATAATGTGCAGTATATGCCTCAGAAAATGTAGGGTGAGCAGCAATAGCATCATGGACAGATATGGTTCCATTTGCAACCATATCTAAATCAGCTAATGCTTTATTCTTTGTATCACTGTCTGCTTCAGCAAATGTACGAGCAAATGCTTCATTAAGAACAGCAAAGTCAATTGAGTGAACCAGGTTTACATGAGCATTAATATTATGTGCATATTCTTTACGAGATACCGTAGCATTCTTTTCAGGGTGGTTCACCATTCCAAAAAGCTTCATAAGAGGAATACCTCTTTCACTTCTTAGCTTTTTAAGTTCAGGCTCACCAAGAGGAATAAAATCTGTAACATCAAATTTCCAATTCTTGTCTTCTTTTAAATCCTTGTTGTGTTCAATAGTTGCAGCCATAATAACTTCAGGAGGAATAATCGTAATGCGATCACCACTCTTTTCATTTAATGCTTTCATTTTAGAAAAGATATCATCTGTTATTTGCTTATGTTCCTTAAGGTATGTCTCAACAAAAGCATTATTTACTACCTGATACAGTGGAGCTGTTACTTTTTTCTGCATGTAAGTATTTACTGCATCATATGTTGTTTTTGAATTTTCATTATTTAAAAGAAATTTGACAAGTTCTCTTTTTTCTAAGTTCTTTATTTCTTCATGATATTCAGGATTTGATTCTTTAATCCATTCTCTCATTTTATTTGCAAGCTCATAGTTCATCTTGTTTGATTCAAGAGCTCTATATGTAACTTCAGTTAAATCTTTGGCTACAGTAACAATAGCTGACTCTTCACCCTGAGAATACATAACAGGCATAGAAGCATATTTAGCAATATCTCTTCGTGACTTAACTACTTTATTGTCAACAAGGAAATTCATTGTTTCTGTAAGTGTAGATTGAGTTTCTTTTTCATCTATTTCATTTTGATCTAAAGCATTAAGAGTAATATCATAAGCATCGTCAAGATTACCTTCTACGTCATGACTAAGACCTAATGCTTCAAACAATGATGCTTTATCTTTACTATTTTTACCTGCCATTTGCATAGACATAATCAATGCACCAGAGGCTGTACCATCCGGCTTAGGCATAAATGTTCCTTCAAACATAGCATCAGAACCATCTTTGTTATTTTGAAGCATAGTTCTGACATCATAGATAGCTTTAAGAGTATCATGTTTTTGCCAAACAGAACCAGCCATCTTAGTGTCAAACTTGCTAAATGCTTTTCCAATGAAGATAAACATTTGTTTACCATTGTTCTTGTCAACTGCTTCGTATGCACTGAGAAGACCATCTAATTCAGGATTAACTGTATTACCCAGGATGTCATCTACAGAAAAGTCTTTACCTGCTTGATCTTGAATACCAGCAAGAAGATGTCTGAATGTACTTGTCATTTCTCCATTTTCTATTGCAGGAAGTTCATAGTCAGGTATTTGCATAATAAAACGAGAAAAGTGCTTATCTGTTTGTGGGTTTAAATATGTAGTCATATAGTGACCACGCCCATTCCTCTTAATCTCTTCTTGAAGATGAATTGGAAAATTTTTAAACTGTGAATAATTATCAAAAAATTCCTGAAGTGGTGTAGTTTTAGATAAAGACTTACCCATGTTAGATGCTCTTGTAGCTGCAGTAGAATCCATTTCATCTGAGTAACCCATCATCTCCTTATAATCATCAATTCCAAGCGATCTAGCAGCTTCTTCGAACGACTTACCGTTCTTCTCCATTTCATCATAAATAAAATCAAACATACTTTCTAAAGAATTAGGAATCTTCATTGTTCCTTCAAGCTTCTTTTGTAACACGTCTTTAACTCTATCTGATACATCAACATCATGATCAGCATTATTTTGTTTAGGATTACTACTTGTATCTGGACCTTTAGAGTTTGTGGGAATTAAAAGACGATGCATATAAGTAGCAGCTCTAGTATTTGTGTATAGTGTTTGATACTTAGACTCAAGAAGGTTATTCTCAGCCATACTTGTTTGTCCTCTAAAATATTTGGCAACAAGTTTTTTATCTGCATCTGACACCTTATTAATATCAGTCACATTAAGCATTTTAGCCATATTGAATTTTATTTTAATTCCTTCAATTAGATTTGCTTTACTAAGTAAATTACCACCTGATTTTTTAAACTTTTCGTTAATGATCATTGGTGAATATCCACCATTTTCATCTTTTGTTTCAATAGTTACAAAGTTATCTTTTGTTTCACTATTTTTAGCAAGAAGCCTAACTGCTTTTGCTCCAACATCAGTGTAAACTTTTTCTACTTCAAACTGTCTCTCTTCATAATTCTGAGAACCTTTTCTTGAAGGCTTAAGTACAATGTTTTGCGTAGCTAAAATCTCTTTACCTATCGCAGCAAGTGTACCTACACCACTAATACCAGGAACAAATTCTCCTTTAGGCATAAGCTGATTATATTCTTCTTCTGAAATATTATATTTATTCATAAGGTCAAATTCTGTAGAAACAGAACCAACAAGATGATGAAATGCTATACCTATTTGAATAGCCTCAAGTGCTGCTATTTGATCATTCTTACCTTTACCGTGTAGATCTTGAAAGATGGTCATCTTACGTGAATCAAGATGTTTGAGTCCACGAACTTTTTTCCAGAAGGAAGGAATAATTGATTTACCATTTTGAATGATATCTTTTACAGTAGTAAATTCTTCACTTTCTTCCAACATTTGTTCTTTGAGTTGCTGTTGGTTCCCGTGTTTCATTGTGAAGAATGCAAGGATCATTGGATTTGTTATTCCTTGTGCATTAAAAGATTGATCTGGGTCAACTTTTTTATTCTTTTTTTTAACATCTTTTGATTTTATTGAATTGATGTAACGCTTTAGGTCAGCTTTGTCATTTATAATGTTTTCAACGCATGCCATTTAATTTCCTTTTTTAACAGTCAAATAACTGATTTAATATTATAGACATTTCCTTGATTTCTTCATCGGTCATATCTTCTACATTGAAGTCACCAAGAATCTCTTCATTGGCTTTCACCTCTGCTTCTGCCTGAGCTTCACCTGTAAGAGGAGCAGCTTCTTTGTCAAACTCTTCTGCTACTTCTTTTTCATCTTCAGTCTTATTTTCAGACGAAGCTGGTTCTGATTCTGTTGATTCTTTAGAACCACTCTTCTTCTCATCACTTACTTTATGAATTTTACCACCGGTATATTTAGTTTCTTTATCGGTTTCTTTTATCTGATTGCCTTTTTCATAACCAAATTCAATTCTTTCAGTTTCCCCATCTACTTCATGTTCAACAACAAGCATTCCTCCATTCTTATCTTCAAAGACAATCTTTCCTATGTATTCATTGCCATTAAAGTCTTTAAATTTATATTGACGATTGTCTTCTTCTGTATCTATGTTGTTTTCATTATTATGTTTAACTAATGCAGCTTCAGCTTCTTTAAGCTTCCTGCTTTCTGATTTCTCTTTACCTTCACGATCTTTTGTTTTAGCTTGAGTTTTAACCACTCTTCTTCTGAGGATATTAGCTTGTTGCTTTGTTATGTGTTTAGCATCAAGAGCTTTTTGTATAAATGCTCTAGCTTCATTGGCTTCAGAATCTGCATTTGCATATTCATCTCTACCTACAAACTGTTTAAGAGTATTCATGGTTCGTTTCTTGTCATCATTTATAGCCATCTTGCTGGTTACTGGTCTATAACCTTCTTCATTGAATTTTTGTCCTTTAAGGGTACCAATACCAGCTTCTTTCTTAGCATTTGATCTTTTGGCTAGAACGTCCCTTATAAGAGCTACTTGTTCAGGAGATCCACTATCCACAGCTTCTCTAAGAGATTTATTTGAATATTTATTAAGCTCAGCCATATGAGCTGCTTTATTTTTCTTGGTTCCTCCAAAAATAGATTGTAGAAAATTACCTGCTGTAACTTTACTATCTATCTTTGATGAATCAATATCAACTTTGTCATCACTTCTGGTTACTGGTTTTGTTTTGCTAATTCTTCTGTTTATCTCTTTAGCATTAGCTATCGTAGCATTAACCTTTGTTTCCTTGACATTAAGCTGATTATCTATTCCTGAACCATAGTCTTTCTCAAAAGCTATTTTGTCTTTATCTGAGACAGTTTTATTGAAAATAGCTTCTTTTCTAAATGAACTAAGTGCTCTTATTGCTTTTGCTCTTGTGGCTTTGTCTTTAATCTTTTCAGAAATAATATCTAGTTGTTCCATTGGCTTCATTGCCTTAAATGCTACAGGCTCTAACCCTAAAGCTTTTATTACATTTGCTGAATCTTTTGGTTCACCTGCAAGAGCTTCAGCAGAAATACTGCTTGCTACCTGTGGATTGTCCTTGTAATCTATTTCTGAAGCTTTATTGTTTACATATGCAACTTTTATACCCTCAACATATTTTTCAATATAATTATTGTTTGATTCTGAGAGAACATCAATTGTTGGTTTTGAAGATTTCTGAGCCTCTTTGATCTGCTTTCTGGCTTCTTGAATTATAACACGCTCAGTTCTTGCATTATCCATATCTCCTTCTAGGGACATTCTTGCATATTCTTTATCTGTTTCATCAAGATATGTATCCATATCGCTAAGTGACTTTTTAAAGTTGTGTAGGTTAATTGAATTCTCTACTGCAGCTTTAGCTCCTGTGAGTTCAGCTCCACCTCTAAGTGCACCACCCATAACTCCACCAGCAATACCAGCAGCTATAGCTTCTTCCTTGGATATGATTTTACCATCTATGAGTAATTGTCCTGCTTTTTTGAAGGCATCTATTCCTTTGATGTCTCCAGAACCACCTTTATTCCAGTACTGTTCTTGAGTTTGATCAGCAATTTCCTGTACTGTCTCACCAACAACTGTTTTGGCTACATTCTTCGTAGAAGCTCCAACTGTGTTACCTACCTGTTGGAATCCTTTTTTAACCGCAGGATTCTTCATTGCTTTCCATATAGACTTTAATGGCCCAATAAGAATAGCTTTTTCCGCAGCAATAACACCAAAGTTAGTTGCCCACATAGCAGCAGTTTCAGCATCTGTTGGTTCTCGACCATTCTTTTTAGTAAATGCTGCAGTTTGCTCTTTTACCCTAGAGTTAGTAGTGGCTAGAACTCCTGGAAGTTTAGCTGCGATACCTATCATTTCTGGACCTGATTGAGCAAGATGCACATCAAGATTCTTAACAACAGATAGTGCTGCTTCTCCATACCCTTCTGCAGTACCTTTTACAATTCCTGCCATAAGTTCTCTGGATGCTTTTTCCTGATATCTAGTGTTTAATCCTACTGCTTTTTCCCAGCCTTTAAGGCTTGAGTCAGCAACGGAACCGACCATCTCTTGTGTATCTTTGTCTATTATTCCTGCTTTATTTGCGAGATATCCTCCGCCTTCAAGAACAGTATCAAGTAAGTTGGCACCGATGTTACCAAGACCTGCACCTACTGTTTTGATATTGGACATCATTCTTCCATCAGCATCTCTACCATATTTAGGTGCAGCACCATCTACTTGTTCGCCATATAGATGTGCATATTCAGGACTTGGAGTATTTTTATATCTCTCTTGTTGTGCTTTACGTCCTTGATCATTTTTGAATTTAAATTCAGCTATGTTCTCAGGTGTTGGTTCTATACCCTGAGCTCTTTGCTGTACAATCCATTGCTGAAGATTTTGCTGATTCATTCCTTCTATGTTCGGTACACTCTTTCCGCGTTTACTTTTTTCAGCATTAAATAACATGGCATTGTATGGATCCATCATTGCTTCATTTACATTCTGCCCTTGTGCATTGTTTACCTGAGCAAGACGTCTTCCATAGCCTCCAGAACCAACCTTACCTTCTCTAGCCTGAATAACCATATCTAATGGAGTGGCTTCTGAACCAATTTCTATAGGATCATTAGGATTATAAATAGGTCCTGGTTCCCAGGTTTGTCCTGCGACTCCACCAAACATACGTGCAGCGACTCTGAGTTTATCCTTTTCACCTTCTCTGAAGATATCATCATTTGTAACTTCAGTAACAGGTTTATTAAACTCTTTAGCATATCTTTGTCTTTGAATATCAAGATGCTTAAGGAAACCAGGATCTTGCATCTTTTCTGGATGAGCAACCTCATATGAATCATATCCGGCCATTCTTCGTTCTTGACCATCACCTGTAGCAATATAACCATCACCATCTGGTATAGACTGTATGTTTTGTTCTGTTCTTGGTTTAAATAATTGATTTCGTTTGTTATCTGCAGATTGACCCAACTGAACACGTTTTTTATCTGACAAACTGTTCATTATCTTTTGTGGATCCTGTTGGGCATTAGCAAGTATATTGTTGAACTGATCAAGATTCATACTGGATCCTTATATTTTCATTCCATAGTTTTTATATAACATTTGAACTGCACCTTCTACATCAAGTACCTGTTCATCTGCTCCAGTAAACCCTGAATGCCAAGCACCATTACGACTATTCTTCATGATGACATCTCTTAGTACATTTTTAGGTACACCTTTTGCAACAGCTGCAGCCACAAATTGTTTATTTGCTGCTTCATTGTCGCCATCTACTGTACTTTTCCCACTGTCTAGTGGATCGTATATTAGGTTTGCATCATCTAATACTTTAAAGATTCCAGTCTTTCCACCCTTACCGGTTTTATCCCTATATTTTCCTGCACTGGTTTCTGCTTTAAGAAAATCTAGTTTAAGAGCATGTTCTTGTAGGGCTTTTGTCATTGGATCCATTTTAGAATTGTTTACAGCAATTTCTGATTTAAGTTTCCGTTCTTCAAGATCAAATTTCTTTAGATCCATGACACCATCATTGATGGCTTTTCCATCATAAACGCCAAGTTCTTTAAGGAATTCTTTACTAACATTTTTGCCTTCACCTCTCATCTTCAGAACCAAGGCAGTGTTTGCTGCTCGTTCTGCTGCTGTACTTTTTTCCATTTCTTCTTGATGTTTTGTCAATCCATTCTCTGCTGTTTGCAAGGCTTTATTGAATATATTGTTTGCCATACCCATTGCTGCCGTTCCTGCGTTAGCAGCAGGCATTGAAACACCTTTCCAATCTACTTCTCTCATGATGAACTCCTTATCTTATTTTTGGTGCAACTGTACCTTGATTGCTTGCAACACCAGCTATTGCACTATCTGCAACACCATTGTTTGCTCTTTTTTTACGAGCTCTTCTTACTTCTCCACCCTGATCTATTGAAGTATTATCTATGTATGCTGAACCTTGTGTGTAAGGAGAAGCATTCATCATACTTTGTGCTGCATCTATTGAATATGGAGCTCCACCTGTTGCTTGATCCATCATGTTTGCATTAGCTTGAGTTGGACCGACAAGACCATTGTTGAATCCTGAACTAGCTGCACCGGGATAAGCACCTACATTTGGTGCTCCACTATCATAGTGGTTTGCAATATTATTTTTCTCATCTTGCGACATGTCACCATACATTGCTCTACTTGATCTTCTGTTATTGAGCTTTCTGTAGTATTGATCTTGCATCATTGCAAAATTCTTTTCCCATGAGTCTTTTTGAAAATCAAACTGATCTTCAGCAAGACCAAGAGCTTTTGCTCCACCCCATGCATTGATACCTGCACCTATTACTGACAATGCAGGACTAGCAAAACCTGAACCTGATATTTGATTTCCAGTTTTAGCATTGGTTGCATTCCATCCAAACATATTGTTTCCATTGTCTAGTGTGTATCCGTTTTTAAGAGTTGGTGTCATAATATTATCAAGTATTCCGCTCATTTTATATCCTTTAATTTATTTACGTGAAGGAAGTGTTGGTTCCGTCTTCACAAGTTTACTTTCTATGTCTGGTAACTCTGTTGCTAAAGTACGTTCAAAGAATTCTTCTGGCTCTTCATGTGGAGTTAATCCAGCAATATATAGCATCCATTCTGCATTGAATTCATTCATGCCAACTTCTTCTTTCATTTTATCGTATTCTTCTTGTTTCTTGTTTACCATTTTTCTAAACTCTGCCATTTCTTCCTGAAGAGCAATCATATCTATTGCTATTTTAGTTTGAACTACAACTGCTGCAGCTTCAACCATCATTGCTGTATTGATATTGAACAATCCTTCGCTATATCCACCATAAGCAATAGCAGCTATAGAGATTATAGCAAGTAAAATAGGATTATCTATTACTTCTGAAGCAACGTATAGAACTGTCATTACTGCTGCAGTAGCGAGTGCTGCTTGAATACCAGCCATTCCGGCAGGAGGATAAAAGTAAGCTATGACAAGAGACACAATGATCATTACAATTTTAAATACCCCAGTCTGATACCATTTGAGTTTTTCTATACCTATAACTCCAACCCTAACAATTGCACATTCTCGAACCAACCTTTCACGTCTAAAGAGTGGAACTTGATCTACAGAATCAACAGAAATAGGAAACATTAATACATCGGAGTATGGTCTGGTATCTTTATCGTTTGCATTATATACACTATAAAATCCTTTAAGTCCACCAGCGATTTTTACATTACCTGCTTTACCGTGTTCTCCATCACGTATAACATCAACAAAATGCTCAGCCATAGGATTATATAATCTCATTTCCAGGTATCTTGCTCTTCCTGAAGCATCAGGTCTATCTTGAACTCTGAGTTCAAGGCAGGTTCCACTTGTATTGACAGGAGCACGAGTATCAGCAAAAGAAGAATCTCTGGAACCAGCAGCTCCCCATCCTGGAGCACCTGTTTCAAATATTTCACGAAACGTATGTTTATATTTAGCATTTTTTAATCCAGGAGGATATCTAATTACATCTGCCACTCCATATCTTCTGCACATAGACCAATCACCTATTTGATATTTTATACTGAAAGAACCGGTAAGAATACTCATTGTAAAACTCTTTCCGGTATATACAGTAGAATTCAAACCCGTTGGATCCTTTGTGTAATCGACAAGAGTAGGATCATAATTAGGAGCCGTTGGATCAGTGGATCCTGGACCAGGATTATTTGGATCATATAAAAGTGCAGCTGCTTCACTTGCTGAAACACCATTTGTATTTTCTTCTATAGTGTTTTTACTCATAGTCAAATGTTTTAAAATTGGAGCTAGAGTATAATATAACGCAGCTATATTAGCTTCTTTAAGTGTTTTAGCCGTAGCAAATAAACCAAAATGGACATCAGTTATATTTTTAACACTCTTTCCTGCTTCTAGCTTATCGCTAACAAGACTATCATGATACGATTGTTCTGTTGGGTAATCATTACAGAAATCTTGATCACCATCAAGAAGTTCATAGGAGCTGTCTGCAGCTTTTTTTGCACATTCCTTTTTCTTACTTTTCCATACTCTGGAATAGTCATTCCATTCAGGAGTATTCATGGCAGGAATATTAATATCAAGTTGCATATCTTCCCAATATAGAAACTCTGTTGCAAATCTACTTTGAAGTGATGGAGTTTTCTTCCATTGATTTCCATATGTAACATTCCATTCCATAGAACCAAGAGCAGGTATCCATGAAAATATTTGTCTTGATGTTTCTTTGAAGTCCATACCGAGACGTTTAAGTGTTTTTTTTCTGGATTTATATTGTAAGTCATCATGGGGAAGTGTTTCGTATGGTTGTTCTCTACCGGCACCTAAATTAGCATTATCTTGGAAAGATACTATTGGGTATAGTTCACTATCAGTATATGAAGTGGAGCCGGGATAAACATATTTAGCAGTAAATATACCATATCTATTTCCTGTTTTCCTATATTGACGTATGCGTGCAGAGTTACCTGTGAGAACATCTGCCCGTATATTATCTGCTACTGATTCACCATCCCTTTGGTTCTTCATGATCATCTCTCCAAAGTAAGTATCTGTAAACTTTCTCTGAGGAGTTAATTGCTGATTTGATATTGAACCACTTGCTTCATACTTTGCCATAAGTTTCTACAGTCCGGTACCAGACTTTATACTATCAACAAGAGGATCTATTTTTGGAGAAGCAAGATTCAATATTTTATATTGAGATGGATCTGGTTCTTCAACGGCTTGAACAGCCCAAGCATCAAGTAACATTTTTGCATTTTCATTTTTGTTCTTTTCATTATATCCTATAACTTGTCTACCATAAAGTGCAGCTTGTGCTCCCTGTGTACTTGTCTGTGCCCCCTTAAGAGCACGTTCAACTGAACCATTTGATTTAAGCTCACTATCTTGAGTCTGAAGCAAGTCAACCTCTTCTTTTGTTTTAAGTCTACTTTCTATTCCGTTCAATTTAAGTTCAGTTTCTTGTCTTGTAATTAAGTCTATCTCTTCTTCAGTTTTTCTTCTATTCACTTCACCATTTTTACGAAGTTCTTCTTCTTGTGTACATATGAGTTGGGCTTCATTTTTGGTTTTATCCATTTGAAGTTCTGTGTGTCTTAATTCCATTTCGCCTTTAAGTATATTGAGTTCAATCAATTTTCTCTCAAGCTTACCCTTTTCCCTCATCTCGTGGATCTCAAGGTATGTTTTATGAGCCATAACTTCAGCAGCATATTTGTCCAGAATAAATTTATTACCCTGAACCATCATAAGTTCCTGCATTGCTATAAAAGCTATTGCAAAATCTGGACCCTTGATTCTTCCTAAATCATATTGTAATTGAAGCTGATTTGTCCCTGCTCTCATGTAGCGATCAAATTGACCACTACCTGTTTCTGGATCCTCTTCAGTTACTATTCCTATTTTTTCTGGGACAACTACTGGTAAAGTTGGATGTGGTGGATACTTTACTGTAGAAGTAGTATTTGCTGGGTTACATGTTGATTTTGAGGGAATTGCCATAATAGTCCTTTAATAAAATTACAGAACCAACTGAAGTAGTTGGTTCTAAATGCCATTATC
>JAGGSM010000080.1 GCA_021159105.1 Candidatus Bipolaricaulota bacterium | reverse complement strand
CGCTGAAGCTTCTGTGCCAGCACGCGCAGCAGCGTGGTCTTTCCTGATGCGTTGTTCCCGGCTATGCCGAGCCGCGTATCGCGGGTGACGAACGCGTCCAGATCGCGGAAGAGATCCTTCCCTCCGAGCGACTTCGTGATCCCCTTGGCGATGATCAGGTCGTTGGTACGGCGGCCTGTGGAGCGAAAGCCGATCTCCAGGTCAGCCCCCTTGCGCTGGCGGCGCTTCACCTCGGAGAGGCGCTCGATCTTCTCGTGCGCCGCATCGACTCGGTATGAGGCCTTCGTCCCTCGCGCCTTTGGCCCGCGCCGCAGCCACTCCACTTCGCGCCGGACCTCGCCAGCAAGCGCGCGCCTCTCCTCGTCCTCCGCCTGTAGGAACGCCTGGCGTTTCTCCAAAAAGTCGCTGTAGTGTCCGCTCACGCTGAAGAACCCATCGCGATAACGGGGATTGAGCTCTACGATGCGGTCGGTGATGCGCTCCAGGAAGTAGCGATCGTGCGTGGTGACGACAAACGAGATGCGCGAGCGTTCCAGGAAGCGCTCCAGCCAATCGATCCCCTGCAGATCAAGGTGATTGGTCGGCTCATCCATCAGCAGCAGATCCGGCTCCTGCACCAGACTGCAACCGATCGCCAGGCGCTTACGCCAACCTCCGGACAGATTCTCGACGAGCACGCTTCCGTCCTCGAACCCTAGACGCCTCATCATCTTGCGTGCTCGCACCGGCCGCTCGTAGTCCTCCATAGGAAGATCTGAGAGCGCCGCGAGGAGCGCATCCTCGACCGTTATCCCGGGAGGGAAGACATCGATCTGCGGGAGGTAGGAGATGCACGCCTCTTTGCTTCGGTCGACCGATCCGGAGTCGGCGGGCTCGATGCCGGCAAGGATACGCAACAGCGTCGTCTTCCCCGCTCCGTTCGGCCCGATCAGCCCGACACGCTCATCCTCGTGGAACGTGATCGACAGGTGGTCGAACAGATCGTGCGAAGCATACGTCTTGCTCAGGTCACGCACCGCAAGTATCACTCTCAACTGATCTCCTTCAAGGCATCAAAACTACGTTGCCTTCTTTCCGCTCCGGATTTCGCTCTGTGCTCCGATAGCTACTCACCACGAAGGACACGAGGAAAGCGCACGCCTCTCTTTGCCAGTAATGCAGCAGCTACTTTTCTGCGTGCTACTCTCTTTCCTTTGCTTTCTTGTCGCTCTTCGCGTGAAAAATGCTTTTCCCCTTCGTGTTCTTCTTGTCCTTCGTGGTGGGCAGTCTTTCCCCCGCTGCCGGTTCCACATTCCGCACTCCGCGTTCCGAGTTCCGTTCTCTCTATCGTACGCAATCTGGAGCGCTGTTTCCTGCATTCTTGCCGCGATGGTGCCCTACGACTACGATAAGATGTATGGCAGCGACTATTCACGTAGGCACTTCGGGCTACAGCTTCAAAGACTGGCTGGGCACGGTCTACCCAAAGGGGATGAAGGCAGGACAGTTTCTATCTTACTACGCCAGGATGTTCGACTGTGTTGAGATCAACACCAGCTACTACCGCATTCCCGCGCCATCGATGTTCGAGAACATGTTGCGCAAAGTCCCACCGGATTTCACGTTTGTCGTCAAGGTACCAAAGGAGATGACGCACAACAGGGAAGAGCTTTCATCCGTGATCCCAGTATTTATGGACAGCATCGCTCCGCTGATCGAAGCAGGACAGTTGGGCGGTCTTCTCGCACAGTTTCCTTTCTCGTTCAAGGCATCCCAGGAGGGGAGAGAACACCTCAAGCGCTTGGCGGATGCGATCAACGGGGATAGCATCCCGCTGAACATCGAGTTTCGCCACGAAAGCTGGTACACGCAGGATACCTACGACATGCTCAAGAGACTCGGCCTCGGGTTTGTCAATGTGGATCTACCCCCTCTACCTGGTCTTCCCAAGCCGAGCGGCATCGTAACATCCGACGTCGCCTACTACCGGCTACACGGCAGGAACGCGAAGATGTGGTGGAACCACCCAACCCCGAGCGACCGTTACGACTACATGTATGACGATGATCAGCTTGACGGGTGGGGAAGGCGAGTTGAGAAGGCTGCTCCTAAAGCCAAGGCAAGCTATGTATTTAGCAACAATTGCCACCTAGGGCAGAGCGTGGTGAATGCGCTTCACCTGCATCAGCGTCTAGGGCTTCCCAAGCCGACCCTCCCGCCCGGCCTGGCACCGGATATGTTCGAACCAACCACTAAGGACCTGATTGCTCAGATCAAGGCCAGAATCGTACAGAAGCATGCGGGAGAAAGCGGGCACTGACTGTATTGTGCCCAGGGGACTCTCCTGTCCTGGCAAGGGAATCGCTCAAGCAAGGTGTACACCTGCCAAGACAACCCGATAAAGTAATCTGCTCCGCCATTTGCAGGCGGAGCAGATCAGCCAACGTTGTTCTTTTCCTCGGATCTCTTATGGATCCGCCTTGACGACTGGAGGTGTGTTCACGTTGTCAACGTGGATTACGTATGAGTCACTGGCGCTCGCGCCGCAACTATCGGTCACGGTCAGGTAGATGGTGACATCTTCCCCTTCACATGCGCTCACTTGTGGGGCGCTGTAGCAGGGCGTGGCCGAGCACGCATTGTCGAAGCTCCCAGCTGACGCCGTCCAATAGTAGCTGAGCGGGCCGCATTCGGGATCGGTGGCGACTGCGTGCAGGATGGACGATGTCCCTTCCTTCATCGAGAAGCCAGGCCCGAGTTCAAGGATCGGTGGCGCATTCAGGTTGCGCACGTGGACCGTCACTTTGTCCTCTGTGCTCGCGCCACAGCTGTCGATCACCGTAAGCAGCAGAACGATGTCTTCGCCGTCGCAAACGCTCGTGAGCGGGGCTGTGAACACGGGATTTAGGAGCATGGGATCTGTCAGCTCACCCTTCCCGCAAGGGATGCTCCAATGGTACTTGAGCGCGTCTCCATCGGGGTCAGATGCGCTCGCGCACAGCTGGATCGTCGCTCCTTCATCGACAACGATGTCGCTACCAGCATCGATGATCGGTGCGTGATTGACGTTGTTGATGTGCAGCACGAATGAGTCGGTCCCCTTGGCGCCGCAGTTGTCCGTTGCTACCAGCGTGACGCAGACATTCGCTCCATCGCAGCAGTCGACCATCGGGGCCGTGTACACGGGATCGAGATTGGTTGGGTCATCGAATGATCCCTGATCGGCGCTCCAAAGCACACTGACGATTCCGCAGTCCGGATCAGAAGCTGTTCCGTGCAGCTGGATCGACGACCCTTCGTCGACCGACTTCACAGCTGGCGCGCAACCGAGGGGCGGTGACGAGGGAGGTGATGCGGGTTGCTGACAGGTTGTGCACGGCACTGGAGGAACGCACGGCGGACAGTCGCTGTTGATGATCTTTCCCTGCCACAGGGTGGCGTCCGCCCCATCGGTATAGAGGACGTTCAGTCCATCTCCGCCGAGGAGCTTGTCGCATCCGGGGCCACCGGCAAGGACGTCGTCCCCTGCCTCGCCCTCCAGGGAGTCGTTGCCCGCATCGCCACACAGGCGATCGTCATCGTTTCCGCCGAACAGAACATCATCGCCGGCTCCGCCACTGATGATGTCGCACCCATTCATCCCCTCGATGATGTCGTTTCCGTCCCCACCGATGAGAACGTCGTTTCCGTCCAGGCCGATGATGAAGTCATCCCCGCCGAGGCCGAAGATCAGGTCGTTTCCCGGCGTTCCGTAGAGGGTATCTTTCCCTTCCGTCCCGTAGATGACGTTTGTTATCCCCAATCCCGCGTATTCAGGAGGGACCTCATTCTTCGCCGGTTTCTGCTCGACCTTGGTCGCAGCGGTCAGGGCGGAGAGCAGGTCCCGGGCCTGGCTGACGTGGTAGTAGCTCCCACCGGTTGCCTCGGCCATCCCGGTCAGGGACTCCCGCACTGCCGGATCGACATCGAGACCGATTATGTGTAACACGATCGGAGGATCCATCGTTACCAGCATCTGCGCGACAGTGAGCGGATCCCCTCCGCACGTCTCCTCTCCATCGCTGACTAAGATGATCGTGTGGTCACCAGGAGCCAAGGACAGTGCCTGAGAGGCCTGCACCAACACATCAGCGAGCGGGGTCAATCCCTTCGCCTGCACCCCGTTTACCGCCGAGATCATGGCCTCGCGCGTTGCGGCATCGAACGGGCGTATAGAGAAGAGAGGCTCGATGTCCTGGCAGCTCGCTTCCCTATCTTGCTTTCCGACCCGATGTCCAAACAGGTACAGCCCGACGTTCGTCCCCTCGGGAAGGGTCTGCCAAAGATCGATGAGCGCCGCCTTGGCGCTGTCCAGCCTCGACCCGTTGTCGAGCGGCTTGTTCATGCTGTTCGACGCATCGAGGATGAATACGATGCTGTTGCTGGCCCCGAGCGCAATCCCGGAGAACAATAGGGATGCTAGCAGCAGGGTCACTAAGAGCCACTTCTTTCCACGCATCATTACCTCCTTAGAATTTCCTGATAAGCGCAGACTATCATAACAGAATAAGGGGGGCGATTTCCGTGATTAAGATCACAATCGGCACCGATTGAGGTAATCGATGTCCGCTAAGGGAGTCGGCCTAGGCCTCAGCTTCCATGCACCCGAGGAGCTCTCTCCTCTTCTGGGTGGGAATCAGGGCTCGCAGTGTTCCGCCCTTCGCTGCACCGCAGCCCAGGACGTCTCCGCGGTAGGAGATGGCGGCGTAACCGTCTTCGATCGCATAAGGGATCGGTTGGCCGAGGAGGAGCCGCTTCATGACAGCAACATCATCGATCTCCACGCGGGAGGAGGTGATTTGCTCTCCCAGCAGGCAGAGGAAGACGGTCGTCGGCTTGAACCCGTGTGGCATTCGACGCAGGGCCCGTACCCCTGCCGGGCGGCTCGACTCTATCCCCTGTGGGGTCGGTGCGCTGGTCGCCCAGATCTCCCCACCTGCCCGTTCGGTGTACGTGAGCCCCTCCAGCACCTCACGTGCCACACCGAAACGTGAGGAGAAGAAGGAGGTGACCTCTTCATGCAGGCTTTCGTAATCGGGCAATGAAGCCTCCTCCGCTATCGATGTGATGGGGGTATATTCTGGCACAGCGCGACAGATCGGGAGGATACTCCACTCCACTCCACTCCGTGACTCCGCACGCAGCGCTGAACGGAAGATCGAGTCCTTCCAGGAGTGCGTCGCGCTCCGCGAGCAGGTGGCTGACCGTCCCTTCGTTCTCCTCCGGGGCGAAGGTACACGTCGAGTAGACAAGAGTGCCGCCCGGCTTAAGCAGATCGTAGGCGCGCAGGATCAGCCGCCTCTGCAACCGGGACAGGCGGGCGATCGCTGAACCCGTCGCGCCATCGCTCAGGGTCGATTCCTTACGCAGTGTACCCTCGGCCGAGCAGGGGGCATCCAGAAGGACGCGGTCGAAGCGAGTGTGCATGGGAAACGACTCACCGCGGTATGAGGTGACGGTTGTGTTCAACACCCCCAGCCGGTTGATGTTCGCCATCAGCGATGGTTGTCTCTTCCCGACCGGCTCGTTGGCGATGAGTGCCCCGTGGTTTTGCATGCGGGAGGCGATGTGCGTGCACTTACCCCCCGGGGCCGCCGCCATATCGAGGATCGTCTCGCCCGGCTGTGGATCGAGCGCGTAGACGGGAAGCGTCTGTACCGCCTCCTGGATGTAGAACATCCCCAGCCAATGCTCGATCGTCTTGCTGACGCGCGGTGTCTCAACGACGAACAGCTCATCGGACCAAGCGACCGGGGTGAGCGCGAATCCCTTGCCAGTCAAGCGCGCATAGACATCATCTGGAGACGTCCGCAGGGTGTTCACCCTGATCGTCAGCGGCAGTGGCCGGGAGCAGGCGGTTGTGAACTCCTCCCAGTCAGGGATGATCTCCTGGTAGCGGGCTATTCCTTCTCTCTGCTTCATCTGATCTCATTTCCCTGCAGGAGCCAACTCCCCGCCTCTTACGGTCGCTTTCTTGCGTGTGGAGACTTCCCGCTGATGCTGAGCTCTAACGGCCGATTTCGAGCCTCTCGGCCAACCAGTGGGGGAGACCAGCGCGGTCGATCGCGCCCATCACCGCTGGAATATCGTACTCCACCCGCTCGAAGGAGACGCTCCCCCGTCCACCTCCGAGATCGACCACGGCGTAGGAGGCTCTCGGGTCCCGATCGCGCGGCTGTCCCACGCTCCCAGGGTTGATCAGGTATTTGCCTTCGGGGACGATCGATAGCTTTGCGTGTGGATCTATCGTCTTCACCTCGCCGGAGATACTCATGTACCCTCCCTGAATGTGCGAGTGGCCGAAGAAGCAGATTTGCTTATCCAGAGTGGCCAGGGCCTCCGTGGCGACGAACGGATCGCGCACGTACTCCCAGAGCGGTCCGCGGATGCTCCCGTGCACGACGACGAAATCGCCTTCGGTGTGCACCTCCTCCAGCGACGCCAGGTAGCTGGTGGAAGCGGGGGAGATAACGTCGCGTGTCCAATCGACGGTCACCCGCGCTTCCTCGGCGAACAAGGCGAGCGGAAAGGAGCCGATGGCTGCAGCGTCGTGGTTCCCCAGCACGCAAGTCACGTCCATCCCTTGCAGCCGGGAGATGACCTCGTTCGGCCACGGCGCGTAGTCCACGAGATCACCGCAGCACACGATCCGCTCTACTCCCCGCTTGGAAAGAGCGGAGAGGACCGCTTCGAGTGCCGGGAGATTGGCGTGCACGTCGGAGATCAGCCCGATACGGGTCATCATGAGATGCGCTGAGCGACTGCGGAGACGGCACGCTCTGACAGGCTGGTGCACTGATCATCGAGCGCGCACGCAGCCTTTTCCATCTCTTCGACCATCGCTCTGTCCCGCATGTACGCGAGATTGATGCGGACGTTCAACAGGGCCGAGCGCACCGCTGCTGTTGCCAGGTGAGCGGCGACACCGGCGTCGCTCACACTCTGCTTGGAGCCGAGCGGAGCGAGTGTACACAGGTCCTGCAATAGATCAATTCCCAGCTCAGCGACCCGCTGTGGCACGCGTGTGGCCTCAAGGAGGGCGGAAGCGATCCTCGATGCGCGGCTCTCATCGCTGCGATCGATCCCATAGGCCTCCATCACGGCTGAGAACGCCGACTCATCTGCTTCAGCAAGCTCGAGGAACTTGTTCTCCAGGTTGACGAATCGCGCGAGGAGATCCTTCAGCTGATCGGTGGGGGCCCTCTTCAGCGTGAGGCGGCAGACCATGCTCCCCAGATCAGAGGCGATGGCACCGCTCAGCGCGGCGACACTCCCCCCACCCGGGGTCGCGCTGGCAGAAGCGAGTTTGCGTAGGAAATCATCTATTGTACGCGACCGCAATTCTCCCATTCGCTCCTCCATATCTCAGTGTAACGACAGCCCTTGGCAGATCAGTTCATCCTGGAAAGTTAAAGTAAGAAAAGAAAAGGGACAAGCGTTGCCCGTTGTCCCTGGGAATACCGCTACTATTCCTTCTTATCCTCCATGATCTTGGACATGTAGGCGATCGCTTCCCCGACGGTAGCGATCTTCTCGGCGTCCTCGTCGGAGATCTCCACACCGAACTCATCCTCGAACTCCATGATCAGCTCTACCGTGTCCAGGGAGTCGGCCCCCAGGTCCTCGACGAAAGACGCCTCGTCCGTCACCTCATCCGGATCGACCATCAACTGATCAGCGATGATCGCCCGCACCTTGCTTGCTATATCATCCATCGCGTATAAACCTCCTTCTGTTCTGTATTTGCTAGGGAAAGAGTCCCCCGTTGACGCCAATGACTTGCCCAGTTATATAGGAAGCATGGGAAGAAAGCAAGAAAGCGACAACATGCGCTACCTCTTCCGGCGTCCCCTCCCTCTTCATCGGTATGCGCGCCATGTACTCGCTGCGCACGGCATCGTCCAAGGAATCTGTCATCTCCGTCGCGATGAACCCTGGCGAGACGACGTTCACCCTGATCCCGCGCGATCCAACTTCCTTCGCCACGCTGCGCGACAGGCCGATCAACCCGGCCTTGCTCGCCGCGTAGTTCGCCTGCCCCACGTTTCCGGTCTCTCCGACCACCGATCCGATGCTAACGATAGCCCCGCTCTTGGCCCGCATCATCGGGCGCAGGCAGGCGTGGATGCAATTGTACGCGCCCTCGAGGTTCACGCCAATCACGTCCCGCCAGCTCGACAGGTCCATCCGCATCGCCAGCTGATCCCTTGTTATTCCTGCATTGTTCACCAGGAAGTCGATGCGCCCGAACTCCTCGAGCACTTCCTTCACCGCATCGCTCACCCGCACCGGATCAGCCACATCGACGCGGTAGAAGCTAACATGCTCTATCTCTTGCTGCAGTGAATCCCCGGCCACCTGGTTGCGGGCAAAGACGGCGACGCTGCACCCCTCGCTCCGCAAGAGATCCACGATCGCGCGCCCGATCCCGCGTGTCCCTCCGGTCACGATGGCGACACGCCCGTTAAACCGCTCCATCGATCGCCTCCTTGAACGTAACAAACTCTATCCTATCCGTTATTCTGCGTCCCATGTTCGTTAACACCTTCCCCGGACCGACCTCGATCGCGACATCGATACCAAGTTTCACGAGCGACTCGATAGTACTCACCCACTGTACACATGCCGTGATCTGTGTCAAGAGGAGCGATCTGATGGTGGTGGGATCGCTCTCCATCCGCCCGCTCACGCTCGACACAAAGGGAATGTTCGCTGCCAGGAACTCCAGTCGTTCGATCGATGGGGCAAGAGCAACCTGCGCCGCAGCAAGGAGGGGGGTGTGAAACGGGCCTGAGACATCGAGCTTGATCACTCGTCCTCCAGCATCCTGGCAGGCATCCATCGCGGCCTGCAAGTATTCCAGATCCCCCGAGATGACGATTTGTGTAGGGCCGTTGATGTTGGCTACGTTCACCGCGCCATCGATTCCATCGCAGATCTCCTCAACCTTTGCAAGGGGGAGCTTCAGGATCGCTGCCATCCCCCCGCCGTGTACGCGTCCCATCAGCCGACCACGATCGATCACTACCGCCAAGGCATCCTCCGGGGAGGGGATCACTCCGGAGGAGACGAGCGCGGCGTACTCGCCCAGGCTGTGTCCGGCCACTGCCGCGGGGACGATCCCGCGTGAGCGCAGGGCCTCCTCCTTGCTGAGGCTGTCTATGAAGATGGCCGGCTGGGCGTTCTCCGTGCGCACCAGTCGGTCATGATCCCCATTCTGCAGCATGCTAAGGATCGGTATCCCGGCTTGCTCGGCCAGCGCGAGCAGACGTTCGCCACGCCGCCCATCCACTGGAGGAGAGCTGGGGACAGTCCCCTGCCCGGGGAAGAGGAACGCGATCTTCTTCTGCATGATCAGAAGCGTACCACCACTGCCCCGTAAGTGACGCCGGCACCGAACGCGGTCATGACGACGACATCGCCGCTCTTGATCCTGCCGTCCTTGCGCGCCTCATCGAGGGCGATGGGGATCGATGCGGTGGAGGTGTTGGCCACGCGGTCGAGGTTGGTGATGATCTTATCCCTTTCCACCCCGAGGCGGACGCCCAAGGAGTCGATGATCCTGATGTTTGCCTGGTGGGGGATGATCCAATCTACATCCGCGAGGTCGAGGGACGCCGCGGCGAGGGCGGAACGGGTCGCGCTCTCCATCATCGGGACAGCGCTCCGGTAGACGCCGGCCCCCTCCATCTTGAGGAAGTGCCCGCCGCTTTCGAGCGTGCTATCACTGGCCGGTTCCTTTGTCCCACCGGCCGGCATGTGCAACAGCATCGCCTTATCGTTGTCTCCGAAGATGGCGCTGCCCAACACGCCCTCATCCTGTTTTCCCGCTTCCAGCAGGACAGCTCCCGCCCCATCACCGAACAGGACGCACGTCTTGCGATCGCTCCAATCGGTCACTCGTGACAGTGCTTCGCTGCCGAGCAGAAGGATGTGGCGGTACATTCCCGCTCTTATCAACCCATCGGCAACCGCCAGGCCGTACACGAAGCCGGAGCAGCCCGCCTTCAGGTCGAAGAACGGAACCTGGTCCAGCCCCAAGCCGGAGGCGATGAACGGGGATGAACCGGGACAGATCATGTCCGGAAAGTTGGTTGCGACGACGAACAGGTCGATCACGCCCGGTGAGGCCTCAGCATCTGCGCACGCCGCCCTTGCCGCCGCGATCCCCATCTTGGATGGATCCTCATCGGCCTCCAGCAGGTGACGTTCACGAATCCCAGTTCGGCGGACGATCCACTCATCCGATGTGTCGACTATCCGCTCCAGGTCCTTATTTGTTACACACTTGTCGGGAACGTAGCTCCCGCTTCCCACTATCTTAGATCCCATTTTCGCTCCATCCTGATATCCCTCGTGCTATCTTCTCGTTGAGTCTGGCCTTGGCCGCCCTGTAGGCAGCGCTGATGGCGGACTCTATCGCCAGTGCATCCGAACGCCCGTGCGCGATTACGATCGATCCATCCACCCCGAGCAGCGGAGCCCCCCCTGATCTATTGTAGGCCAGCTTCCTCCGTAGCTCCGCGAACACGGGCCGGAGGATAAGCCCTCCCACCTGCCCGCGCAAGTTTCCGTGCACACCCTTACTAAGTATGGAGGAGACCGCCGAGATTCCCCCTTCAAGGGTCTTTAGAAAGACGTTTCCGATGAACCCGTCGCAGACAACCACATCGACCGGCCGCTCGGTGAGGAGGTGATGCCCCTCCACATTTCCGGCAAACGGGAGCGGCGCGTCGGAGAGGAGGTCGTAGACCCGATGAGCGAGCTTGTTCCCCTTTGCCTGTTCCGTGCCGATGTTCAGGAGGCCGATCTGCGGGTGGTCTATCCCGAGCACGTCACGGGCGTACGTCGCTCCCATAAGAGCGAAATACAGCAGGTGGTCCGGCGCGCAATCGACGTTGGCGCCCACATCGATGACGATGATCTCTCGGCCCTCTACTGTAGGGATTGTCGCTGCGATCCCTGGCCGCGGTATTCCGGCGATGCGCCCAATTATGAACACGGCTCCCGCCACAACAGCTCCGGTGTTGCCCGGAGAGACGAAGGCATCCGCATCTCCCCCCTTGAGGGCGACCAGGCCGTTCACTAGAGAAGAGTCCTTTTTCTTACGCACCGCCTGAACCGGCGGCTCCGTCATGGTGATGGTCTGTGATGATGGAAGGATGGAAAACCTTGACCCAATACGCTCATGCATCCTGGAAAGGGCTGAGCTGATCACGTCGCTCGCACCAGAGAAGAGGATGTCGATGTCCAGCGCGTGCCCAGCCGCAACTCCCCCCTTGATCAACTCGTCAGGCGGGAGGTCTCCGCCCATTACATCCAACAAGATCCTCATAATCGGGCATCTCCAGGACAGCTAGGCTTGTTTTGGATGGTGCCGAGGGCGGGACTTGAACCCGCACGGACGTTATGTGTCCACATGGCCCTCAACCATGCGCGTCTGCCAATTCCGCCACCTCGGCAACAACGCCCATCTTAGCCGGAGGAGGGCGACCTGTCAACACCATCTCCGTTTGCTCCCCTGGTAACTGCCCTCCGAGTGTCCATCCTACCCGGCATGCAGCCGAAGATCGGGGTCAGTGAGCGTGATGTTAGAAGAAAGACAAGTTACAGCTATTGCAGATACTGTCTGTGTGAAATCCGCGATCACTGTGAAACTGCTATGTATCTTTTCCACCGCAACACTTGTCATTGAGCACAAATCGTCCTATGATGGAATTGTAATATTAGTGGAGACAAGCGGAGGTGGTTTGATGCGCGGTAGGTGGCGGGAAGTGGCTCTTGGAGTTCTGGTCCTGGCAATAGTAACCATGGCAGCTGGTGTGGCGCTGGCGCAGGCAACGACGTACGCGGGGGTGACTTTCCCCCTTGGAGACATATCATTTGCTGATAGAGCGGTCTCTTACGATATGGCCAGTTGTGTAGATCTGCCGTACTCGGACGCCAGCGCAGCGCTCGGCCCGCCGGATTGCTGCGACAACCCGTGCCAAGGGTGCGAAGGATGCGACCCCTGTGCTGTTGCCCTTGGTTTCCGCTTGAGCGAGATAGATATGCGCGGCTCGCTGGTCCTTCAGTTCACCGATAACGTCCTGCGAGACGTACCCGGCGATGACCTGTTCGTCTACATCACGAATAAGAAGGCCTGTCGGGTGGAGATCAGCAGCGACGGGGTCAACTATCTCCTGGTCGGTGAGGTGAATGAATATCCGGGCGCTATCGACATCTCTCCGTTCGTCTCTTCGGATCAGCAATTCACCTTTGTGCGCCTCTCCGATGTGCCGGCGGACGAGGATAGCTCCCGCTGTCCCGGTCCGAGCATCGATGCAGTCGGAGCGATGGGCGACCCTGTTGCGGTGCAGGAGACGGGGAAGGTGCTCGGTTCCCTCGAGCTGCTCCCCGCTGGCGCGCTTGCCCTGACCGTGGGCGGAGCGCCGCAGAACCTACTGATAATCCTCGACACATCATCGAGCATGAGCGAGTCGTTTGAGGGATCGACGAAGATCGTCGTGGCAAAGCAAGTCCTCTCAGATCTCATTAGCGACCTGCCGGATGGAATGGATGTGGGTCTGCGCATATTCGGAGGATGCGAGAACAGTCAGCTTCTCCTACCCATCTCTACCCTCGATCGCACCGCGCTGCATGCGACAATCGCAGGGATCTCCACCGGCGGACCTACCCCGATCGCCTACACCCTCGAACAGACGAAGGGAGACTTCGCGAACGTTTCCGGCAAGAAGCTGATCCTGCTTGTAAGCGACGGACAAGAGACCTGTCATGGCAAGCCTGTCCAGGCGGCGAAAGATCTATTAGCTGCTGGATATGACCTGCGGATAGACGTTGTTGGCTTCGATGTTGCTGGCCAAGACGGCACAGCGGAGAAGCTACGCGAGATTGCAAACGCCACGCACGGCACTTACTACGACGCACAGAGCAGCAAAGAGTTGCGCGCAGCTGTGCAAAGCATAATCACGGTTCGTTACCAGGTCTTCGATTCCCAGGGGCAGAAGGTCTTCGAGGGGATCATCGGCGATACTGTGCCGCAGCTCAAGGCTGGAACGTACAAGCTTGTCCTCTTGAGCAATCCGAACGTCGTCATCAATGACGTGAAGGTGCAACCAGGAGAAACAACGAAGTATCAGGTAGTCCTAACTGATAATGGATACAAGGTAGAGAAGAAGAATTGAGGAGGAATCAAGCCAACTGAGAATCAGGCACGCGTCCATCATCTCCCAGCTCGGAGATGATGGATGCCAGGTCTGTTTCGATGCTCTTCAGGCGTCCAGTGATCTCTGCGGAATCTATGGACGCCAATCTGATTATTGGATCGGAGTCAATCTCCCGCATGTACTCATCGATCTCCGCGATGACCGCAGCGAGCTTCTCTACCCCCCCATCCTTGTGAGCCGCATCGAACAACTCGATGCACTGGCTGAGGTTCTGGATCGAGTCTCCTATAAGATTTAGTAAATCGTTCATGTCATCGTCCATTCTCTACCCTGATTATGCCTAGCATCGGCCTTTCTTAGTTCTACACGCCACTGAGCGCATAGTTTCCCATTGGGCTAGTCTCCTTCTTCTTCCTCGCCAAACACAGCCCCCTTCACCGCACGCAGGGCCTCACTCTTCATGCGGGAGACCTGCCTCTGCGAGATCTTCATCTCCCTGCCGATCTCCGCCTGCGTCTTCCCTTGGTAGAACAGCCCTTGTATCACCTGTCGCTGCATCTGGGCTAGCTTCTCGATGGTGATGGCGATCTTCATCTGAATGTCCGAAGGGGGATTCACGCTCTGCCCGTACAGCTTGGCAACGGTCGGGGCAGGGGGACGCGGATCCTGTTCGCGCCGCTCTTCATCGATCGAGACGTACGACATCGCCTGCCGGCCGCGCAGTAGCTCCACCACCTGTTTCTCTGACAGCTCCATGCGCTCGGCGATCTCTGCGATTCTTGGGGGGCGGCCGTTCTCCTGGAAGAACGCCTCCTCCACCTCCTTCATCTTCTGCCCCATCGCCTGCACCCACTGTGGAATGCGAACCGTAGAGTGCTTGTCGCGGATGTAGTGGCGAATCTCTCCCTTGATCAGGTAGCTTGCGTAGGTGGAGAACTTGATATTGCGCGCTAGATCGAAGTTGCTAACTGCGTTCAGCAGGCCTATGTAACCTGCCTGCACAAGATCATCGAGCAACTCCCCTGAATTGAGGAAAGTAGAGGCGATCGAGCGTACCAAGCCTATATTGCGCTTGATGATCTCCTCGCGCAGGTGCGAAGCGTAGGATGAGTCTCCGTTCTGGTCAGACACGCTGCGGAGGAGCTCGATCAAGCGCTCATTCGATAGACCAGCAAGCACCTCCGCACTCCTCTCAACCAAGCCGCTCACACCTCCTTGATGACAGTATAGCACATCTTCGCGAAGCGATATATGCCTGGTGGGCGCAGTGCCTACATGCCCTGCAGCATGAGAAGGATGAGGAACAACGCGACAAAGGCGCCTACGACGAGGAAGTCATGCAACACAGCCTTTCCCCCTTCAACGTACTCCAATGGCGAAGGACAGCCTAATTGAATGCAGTCTCCGACAGCAGTGCGCAAGTTGAACTCCTGAGCCCGCCCCGCCCCCACAATCGCCTGATCACCGATGAAGATCAGTGGAACGGTGGTTGCCAGGACCCCATAGTGAGCCGATAGCTTCCACATCAGGGCCATGCTCCCGGGTGCGTTAATCTCGTAGCGCGCCACCGGGATATCCTCCTCGTGCCCCGCCAGCAGCTCGTCGAGCAGTCCCTCCATGGTCACGCAGTGAGGACAACCCTCCTCGTAGAAGACGACGATCATCGGCGCTTTCGCACTCGGCTTGACCGCGGGAGGGGAAACTGTCTGAGATGGTGTCTGTACCTGCTCCTGTACTGTAGATGTTGCCGATTGGGTTTGCACTTGCGCGTAAGCCGCTACGCCCATAAGAACGAGCGCGACGAGCAGAGCGACCGATGTATTCCGAGTTCTCATCCTTGCCTCCTACATGTATCCCATCTGGACTGCAATGATCATCCCCGCGCCGAGCAGGAGCATGATGATACCAGATATCAGGTGCAGTTTACCCAATCGCTCCGATCGCCACCTCTCGGCGCGCGCTGTTGTCGTGTAGCCGAGATGAACGGCCATGGTGATGATGATCAGCGGGAGGATGAAGATCAAGTTGTAGAAGAGCAGAAGAGCGATGCCGTGAGAGCGGGTCGTCGTCTTAGAGAGGAGGGCGAGGATGGCGATGTACGGGCCGGAAGAGCATGGCAGGAGAAAGAGAGAATCGAGCACACCTACAGCGAATGCCCCGGGCACGGAGACAACGGAACCGGTGATCTTCTTCACCGTCGGGCGCCAACGCTTGGGGACCTCGATGGTGAACCACTTTCCGTAGGCGAAGTAGTCCTTCGTATTCCAGAGGCCGAGGAGAATGGCGAGGCCGGAGACAGCGAGAATGAACGGTCGCTGCACGCCAGCGGCCTGAATAGCCGAGAAGATCCCGATCCCCATCAGGAAGTAGGAGACGTAAATGGCCGCGATGAACGCGAGCCCCGCCTGCCACATCTTTCCCCTCTTTCCCGCCACGAGAAGCGTCCCCAGAAGGAGGACGAGCACGGCGAACGTGCACGGATTCACCGAATCCGCCGCGGCGGCAAGGATGACAGCTGGGATCGTCAACTTGCGGGTCAGGCCGCTCCCGCTCGTCCCCTCCGCCTTTGTCAGCGGGGATGGGGCATCCATCTCTATCGCCTGAGCGATAACCTGCTCAAGCCTCATCTCCGCGGCGCGCCCGCTGAGACTGACAGGAGGCTCGGTGGGAGAGTAGAACGTGTCCGCCACCATGGCCACATCTCCGATGAAGATGATCGGA